>JBMZCU010000116.1:0-9049 GCA_049613705.1 Pseudomonadales bacterium
AGCGGCGGACCCATTGTTGGCACTGGCTGCTATCGAAGATGAAATTGCGCAAGCTGTGATCTGAAACAGCTAAGCGAACTCATAATGCTCACCCTAAGATAAGTTGATTAGATGACGGATACGACATTTCTCTGGCACGACTACGAGACATCTGGCGCGGACCCCAAGCGTGACAGGCCCATGCAGTTCGCGGCGATACGCACCGACCTAGAACTCAATATTATCGGTGAGCCGATCGAGTTTTACTGTCGTCCAAGCGATGACTTCCTACCCCACCCTCAAGCGTGTTTGATTACGGGTATAACCCCACAGCACGCCGTTCGCGAAGGGCTTTGTGAGGCTGAATTCATTGCTGAAATCGAGCGCGAGATGGCTCGCCCAGGCACATGCTCTGTCGGCTACAACAGTATTCGCTTTGACGATGAGGTCACACGTAACACGCTGTATCGCAATTTCTTTGATCCCTATGCCCGCGAGTGGCAAAACGGCTGCTCGCGCTGGGATATCATCGACATGATGCGCCTGACACGCGCACTGCGCCCCGAGGGAGTTAATTGGCCTGACTACGAAGATGGCAGTCCGAGCTTTCGGCTGGAAGATTTAACTAAAGCCAATGCTATTGAGCACGGTAACGCACACGATGCACTTGCCGATGTACGCGCGACGATCGAGATGGCTAAGCTGGTGCGCCAGCATCAACGCAAGCTCTACGATTTTGCCTTGAACAGCCGTACTAAGCAGGCCGCTTCTAGTATGTTGGATGTGACTAGCATGAAGCCTGCACTGCATATTTCATCTCGCTACCCGGGGAAGTGGGGAAATGCAGCGATTGTCGCACCACTGGCGATACACCCGGTAAATAAAAACGCAGTGATTACTTGGGATTTACGTGAAGACCCTACGCCGCTGTTGACGCTGGATGCGCAAGAATTAAAGAGGCTACTCTACCTTCGTGCCGATGAGCGCAGTGAGAGTGATCCAAAGGTCGCGCTTAAGCAGGTGCACCTTAATAAGTGCCCGATTTTGGCACCTGCTGGGATGCTCAACGCAGAGGAGGCCGCACGCTTGAACATCGACGGCGCTACCTGTCGTACGCATTTGGCGATGTTGCGTAATTTCGCTGGATTAAAAGCAAAATTGGCCGATATCTTTGCTCAAGAGGCATTTGAATCTGACGGCGATCCTGATCACATGTTGTATGGCGGCGGCTTTTTTAACGATAGCGATAAAAAAGCCATGGAGCAGATTCGCCAAACACCTGTCGAGGCACTAGCCTATTTAGATTTAGCGTTCCAAGATCCTAGGTTGGAGGAAATGCTTTTTCGCTATCGCGCGCGAAATTATCCGCAGACGCTCAGTGAAGAAGATAGCCAGCGCTGGGAGAGTTACCGTCGCGAAAAACTGTTGGTTGCCGACAATCGAAAGTTGCTGACAATGCAGCCTTTTTATCAGCAGCTAAACGAAATGTATCAAGATCCGGCGCTGGATGCTCAAGCGCGAGAAATTTTGGAAGAACTAGCAATTTATGCAGAGTCTATTTTTCCGGCAGACGATTAAATTTGCCGCATGTACTGGCCTACTGCTCTCTTACCAGGGGGCTGCTGCGAATGAGTTACGCACAAAGTACAACTTCGAGCCAAGTACCAAAATAGACTTTCAGACGGCAGTGATTCCGGCAACGGGGCGCACGCTTCAACCCAAAATTGAAGCCGCGATTGTCGATCAGAATATTGATAACGTCCGCCTGCCGCAAAGCAACGTCCAAGTAGTTGCCGCTGTAAATTACCCCAAGCGTCAGCCTCCTGCTCCGGTCATTAGTTACTCTTACATTGATGAAAGTGAAAACACGTTACCAGAGCCTGTGGTGGTCGCAGTCAGTAGCCGCTCGAAGGCACCCCTTGTCACTCCTTCAAGTAGTTACACGGACAGAGTTACCACCTTTGTTGTCGGCTTAAATGGTCAGGCGCAAGGTTATCACGAAGCACCCAAAACCTTACTCGATGGCGTAAACCTGCAAATCGAGCACAACAGGCTGACGGGGTGTGCTGAAATCAGCGTCAATTGTACGCGTACGGCAACGCACAGTAGTGATGCCGCAATTGAGCGATCTGGCGCTGTTGATAAGCGTAAGAAACGTCAAGTATTAACCCCTTAAAGTTCTAGCGCCAGGCTAGGGCATCTACCTCTTATATGTGAAACCGCCAGCTGCATCGAGCGGCGATGCAGCGAGGTGGCTCATTTTATTTAATCAACGACTGCCTGTATTACCTGCGTGTCGGCACCGCGGCTTCGAATTTCGGCGATGGTGTCGTACGCTGCTTGATTTTGTGAGCTGGGCTCTGTTTGATTGAGTTTATCGGACAAACTGGAGAGGCTTATTTGGCGAGTTAGCATTTGCTGCCACACGCTGTTGAGGTCCTCAGTACTTAGTGCATTCACGCTCGCTAGCAGTGCATTGCGATCGTCAAAGCGTCCCTTTCCTAGATCAATTTCTCGCCAGAGGCGTTCACTGCGCTGTTTGATGGTGCGCTCTTTCTCGCTCAAGCGGTTACTTACGCTGTGCTTGTACTTATCGAGTTGCGCCGCTGAAAGCGTATTGAGTTTTTTACTGAAGTGGGTGAGGAAAGCCTTGTTACTGGCGGCGATTTGTTGTGGTGTGGCACTGGGCGATTGCACCACAAAAATGACGCCTGGGTGGCGGCGCACTGAAAGATTCGAGGCAAACACAATGTAACCTAGTTGTTGTTCAGTGCGCAGCTGAGTGTAGTAATCGCTCGAGAGCATTTCTGATAGTACAGCCGTCGCCGCTCGATTTAGATGGGTGCTGCTTGGCCCTTGCAAGTACAGTAATTGCGCTGAATCGTTTTGATCGGGCGCGCGGGTGATCTGCAGCTCGGTGCCAGCAGGCAATTCGAGGAAGGATTTAAGACGCTCTACGCGCTCTTGTTGCGCAGGGGCAAGCGTGCTTTGGACTTTTAATGCCAGTGCCTGAGCATTGGCGAGATCGATGTTACCGTGGGACAGGACGCGCAGCTCACCGCGTGCTGCGTATTGTTTGGCCATTTGGTATATGTCATCTAGGGAAATACTGGCCAGGGCCTCTAGCTTTGCTCGCGTATCTGCGGTGTCACCTAAAATTTGATAGAGCTCGGAAATCAGCTGATTGTAAGGCTTGTCTTTTAGGCTGTTGGCGAGGTTTTTGCGATAGTCCTCTTTGACAATGGCAAAGCGCTCGGGGGTAAAGCGCAGCTGTGCAAGGTTTTCGAGGGCTTCGATAACACGTGGTTGTTTATCACTATAGCCGGATATACGCACGCTCAAACCACGACTGTGGGAATATAAGCTGATGCCGATGCCTGCCGCTCTCGCATCGTATAGCGTTTTATTGAGTTTATCGTTGAGCAACTGGCTGTAGAGGCTCAGGGTTAGGCGCTCTTTGGTGTCCAACTTAGCTGCAGGCATCAGCAGAGTAAAAAAGAGATCTGATTTTGGCGTTTTAAATTCCGAATCTTGCATATGCCACAACCTAACGCCCTTTGACAGAGTGTATTCGGTAGGCGATGTGACGCTTTCGTCACTGGCCTCAACTAAACTTACATTGTCAGCAACAAAAGGGTTTGCTGCGCGAACAGCCAGTGCGGGATCGTGTCTTGGCGCACGCCAGCGCGCGAGCTGTTGTTCAGTAAACTTTGAAACGGTGTAGGGCGTATCGTAATGTGGCGCACGCTGATGGGCGCTTATATTTTTCGCTTGAACATTCATCAGCATGTTATCGGGTGTGATATGACCTAGATACTGCTCGATGAGCTGTGGTTTATAGTGCTCAAGCAGATAGGGAGCATTTAGCCAATTAGCTTTTGGGTAGTCGCGCATGGCCTGTGAAAGCCATACAACATATGAGGATGGTGCTTGGCGAGGCAGAAATTGGAAAGCTTGGGCTGAGAGCTGCTTTTCTTCACGAAAGATACGTTCACTCACACCCTGCTGTTTTAGCTGCACGATAAAGTCGAAGAAATACTCCGTCACGCGATCGACGTTTTCAAGCCCCAGTGGTGTCAAGCTAACCCCGACTTGAAAACTAGATTCTAGGTCGCTGTCATTGCTGTAGCCTGCACTTAACGCGTTGGCGAGGCCCTCGCGCTTTAGCAGTGCCAGTAAACTGCCCTCGCCCTCGTAGCCAATCAAGCTAGAGATATAGTACATGGGTTTGTCACGCCAATACTGCTTTGCAGGAGGCATTGGAAAGGACAAGCTGAGTTGGCGAATATCCTTGATGCTCTGGGTGGCAAGTTGCATTGGGAGGGCGTTGGGTGGAAGGCGTTTAACCTCTATTGTTGGTTTGCTGACACGGCGGTTTTCTACCGCACTAAACTTCTCTGTGACCAATTGCTTGAGTGTGTCTAACGGTGCTTTTCCCAGTACGACTAAGGTCATGCGATTGGCTGAGTAATAGTGCTGATAGAACGCGAGTAAGTCTGCGCGAACACTGCCGTTCTCATTATCTGCAAGGGTTTCGAGGGAGCCAACGGCAAAGCGGCTGCCGGGGTGCTCGGGGTTTAGAATCTGTTTGAAGGCGGCAAAATTACGTCTGCCATCATCTTTGAGTTTTGCCTGGTACTCCGAGTGCACAGCATTGCGCTCGCGGTTGGTGTATTTCTCTGAAAACAGTGGCGAGATAAAAAATTGCGCGAAACGATCCAGGGCTGGTTCTAGTGATTCTGCGGCTATGTCGAAGTAATAATTGGTGTTTTCAAGTGCGGTAAACGCGTTATGAGAGCCACTGTGAGATTGAATAAAAGCTTGATACTCGCCAGCTTCAGGGTACTTTTCGGTCCCCAGGAAGAGCATGTGCTCAAGAAAATGTGCCAGACCTGGGCGAGATGCCGGGTTATCGGCTGAACCCACATCTATATCTAGGGACACCGCGGCTTTGTCTGCTTCAGGATCTGAGATCACTAGCACTTGCATCTCGTTTTCTAAGCTAAAGCTTTGGTAGCTGCGTTTGTCGTTAGGGCTTTTGATAATCTTATCAATTTGGGCTGCTTGAGCTGTCGGTAAAATGAGCAGCGCGAGCACAGTTACAAGCTTGAGCATAGTATTCCTTGTGTAAAGCGGTGGCGGTCAGTGCGGTGCAACGGTGCACCCTTAACGCGTGTGGCTATCAGAGTGAGTGCATTCAATTAGGTTCCCTTATTGTGCTGCTCAATTTGCTCTGCGTGATTGTAGAGCTTATCGAGTAGTGCGCCAAAACTCTCGCGCTCTTGTTCGCTAAAGCAGGCCTGCAATTGACGCTCGTATTCATAGGACAGAGGCACGACCTCGTTGTAGACCGTAATACCGGTGGCGGTGAGGTTGAGGATCGAGCGGCGTTTGTCTTGAGTTGAAAAACTGCGCTCGATCAGGTTGCGCTGCAACAGTTTACTGATGGCACGGCTGAGAATGGATTTCTCGATCTGCGTTTTTTGTGAAACTTCTTCAGCGCTGATATTGGGGTATTCGCCTAGCACTGCCATGATCCGCCACTGGGTGATTGAAAGGGCAAATTTGTCGCGGTAGATATCGGCGAAAAAACCACTGACTTTATTGGAGCAAATGGATAGGCGATAGGGGAGAAATGACTCTAAGGTCAAGATAGTCGGCTTTGTCTCAGACATAGTAGCTCCAGTGTTGACATAGTTGCATGTGCAACTAATAATAGTTGCTCTAACAACTAATAGTTTCGTAGTACAAGAATTATAACCTAGGAGTCGTAAATGGCAGATTTATTTGAAAACCCGATGGGGTTAGATGGTTTCGAATTTGTGGAGTTCGCTGCACCTGAGCCCGGTTTACTGGAGCAGACCTTCAGCAGCCTAGGTTTTAGCCATGTTGCCAATCACCGCTCTAAAGCGGTTAAGCTGTATCGACAAGGTGATATAAATTTCATCATTAACTACGAGCCGCGCAGCCATGCAGACTACTTCATGCGCGAGCACGGCCCCTGTGCCTGTAGTATGGCGTTTAGGGTGAAAGACTCACAACAAGCATATTCACGCGCCATTGAGCTGGGGGCACAGCCCATTGATATCCAGCCGGGCCCCATGGAACTGCGCCTTCCGGCGATCAAAGGGATTGGTGGTGCTCCGCTGTATCTGATAGATCGCTATGAAGAGGGAAAGTCAATCTACGACATCGACTTTGAGTTCCTGCCAAGTGTCGATAAGCACCCTGTAGGGTGTGGCTTTAATGTGATCGACCACTTAACACATAACGTTTACGGTGGGCGTATGGAGTACTGGGCTAATTTCTATGAAAGTATTTTCAACTTTAAAGAAATCCGCTACTTCGACATTAAGGGAGAGTATACCGGGCTCACATCTAAAGCGCTCACGGCACCGGATGGGCGCATTCGTATTCCACTTAACGAAGAGGCCGCAGGTGGTTCAGGACAGATTGACGAATACTTGCGTGCCTACAACGGTGAAGGCATTCAACACATAGCTTTTTCTTGTGACAACCTCTACGAGAGCTTAGATCTGTTAAAAGCCAATGGTGTCAGCTTGATGAAGCCGCCGCCGAGCAGCTATTACAGTATGCTTGAAGAGCGTCTACCTGGACACCGAGAACCTGTAGAGGCACTTGCCAGTCGCGGTATCTTGGTTGATGGAACCACGCAAGGTGGCGAACCTAAACTCTTGCTGCAGATATTCTCTGATACTTTGCTAGGACCTGTCTTTTTCGAGTTTATTCAGCGTAAGCAGGACGATGGCTTTGGTGAGGGCAACTTTAAAGCCCTGTTTGAGTCGATTGAACGCGACCAAATTGAGCGTGGCGTAATCGGCGAGAAAGAGAGCGCCTGAGTGGCGAAATGGCGAGCGGGTGACGCTCGCCAAGTGTGATTAGTACTGTGTACTACTGACTTGCCAGTACACAGGCATCTGCGGATCAAATACTTTAATGGCCCCTTCTGATGTTTGGACATCAGCAGGCAGCGGCTGTGGAGTATCGGAGCGTGTGAGCGTCATTTTACCGCTATTAATGGGTAGGTTGTAGAAAGCAGGACCGTTGAGCGAGCTAAACTTTTCCAAGTTGTGGAGCTGGTTTTCCTGCTCAAATACTTGAGCCAAAATCGCCATAGTGTTGGCGACATTGAAAATTCCTGCACAGCCACAGGCAGCTTCTTTATTGTGTGCCAAGTGCGGCGCTGAATCTGTGCCTAAAAAGAACTGTTGATGACCGCTGGTCACCACTTCGCGCAGCGCTAAGCGATGCAGCTCGCGTTTAGCCACGGGCAGGCAGTAGTAGTGAGGCTGAATCCCACCGACGAGCATAGCATTGCGGTTTATCACTAAGTGGTGAGTGGTGACAGTCGCCGCAGTGTGGTGATCACAAGATTTGACGTAGTCAACGCCATCTTTAGTGGTGATGTGTTCAAAGACAATTTTTAATGTAGGAAAGCGCTCGCGAATAGGAATCAACTTTTGGTCGATAAAGACGGCTTCGCGATCGAATATATCGACCTGTGCATCGACCACTTCCCCGTGCACGAGAAAGGGCATGCCAATCTCTTGCATCACTTCCAGTACGGGATAGATCTTTTCTATATCTTTAACACCGGCGTCTGAGTTGGTCGTAGCCCCTGCTGGGTAGAGCTTGACGGCGCTAACACTGCCCGCTAGAAAACCGCGTTTTACGTCTTGAGGGTCCGTTTGCTCGGTCATATAGAGCACCATTTGCGGCTCGAAGTTGTGAGCGGGATCTGCGGCTGTGCGAATTTCGGTGGCATAGCGTTCAGCATCGGCGCTGGTTACAACGGGGGGCTGAAGGTTAGGCATTACAATAGCGCGCTTAAAATGTGCCGTGGTATAGGGGAGAACCTGCTGTAGTACTTCACCGTTGCGCAAGTGAAGGTGCCAGTCGTCGGGCATCGCGATAGTCAGTTGATTTTGCATAGAAGGGCCTATTGTCAGTGTGAGGGGGCTGGCGGTGGCGCGCAGCTTTTTTGCAGGGCGTAGCATAGCAAAAAATGTTCAGTTAGGGTTGGGTTTTAGAGGTAAGAACTCGGGTTTAGAGTGAGATCTTTCTTGCTATCTGAGTGATACTCGCTAGCATATATCAGCCTCGGGATGAAGCCGTGTAATTAACTGTTAGCGAGTGGCGCTGTGAATAGAATTTTTGATCTGTTTTTCTCTTTTTTTGGTCTCCTGTGTGGGGCTCCTTTACTGTTGATATTACTGGTGCGCGGTTATTTTGATACCGGTTCTCCGCTCTTTGTGCAGGAGCGCGTCGGGCGCAACCAGCAGCCTTTTAAGTTGATTAAGTTTCGCACGATGAAAGTGGAGGCCGCATCTGTTGCCACCCACTTGGCAGACGCCTCCCAGATTACGCCGTTTGGCCACTTTTTACGCAAAACTAAGCTGGATGAGCTGCCCCAGCTTTGGAATGTACTGCTGGGGGATATGAGCCTGGTGGGGCCGCGTCCCAATCTCTACAATCAACACGAGCTGATCGAGCAGCGCGACTCGCGCGGTGTTTACAAGGTTCGTCCCGGTATTACAGGGCTTGCGCAAATCAATGAAATCGATATGTCGACACCTGAGCGCCTGGCTGTCACAGACGCACAGATGATAGCGAGTATGAGCTTGCGCAACTATTTTACTTATATCTTCAAGACAGTTGCCGGTAAGGGCAGCGGTGATCGCATCCGCCCAAATTGATAGCTTGTCTTTACGACTCTTCTAAGCCCACTAAAAGCGCGGTATTTTCTGAGGCCCTAAGCAATAAAAGCTGTGCTCTGAGCTCTGCGAGCGAGGGGGCTTCAGTGTTAGCTTCCTGAGCGCTAACAGGATCGATCAACTGACGAAAGCGAACACTGTCAGCACTGCGTTTAGCTCTACTATTGGCGGCCAATGCTTCGCGTGCTTTGTCTATCTCTTGCAGATCTAAGTGTTGATCTAGACTGTTTAGGGCCTGTTGCGCGATAGTGAGCAGAGTTTGGACTTGCTGTGGGTCACTAATAAAGCTCAGGCGGCGAATCAGTCGCTTGCCACTGCGATCAAGGTTTAGTGTG
>JBMZCU010000117.1:0-9021 GCA_049613705.1 Pseudomonadales bacterium
TGCGATCTGCTCTACATCGCCGCCATGCGGCTAGTCCACAGGCGAGAAAAACCGAGAGAGCGCCTTTCGCAGGGTCGCCATTGTAATATGAGCACCGCCAAAAAACGAACGGAAGATGTGAATAAGTCTAAAACAGCGCACAGTAAACAGCTGCACAAAAAAACAGCTACCAAAGCGTCTGCCCCAGGGGTAGAGTTAAACTCTCTGTCAGCTCGAAGGAGGTTAACCATGAAACCGCTCCACACGCTGCTCGCGCGCACTGGCCTATCGATAGCCCTGCTCTTTAGCCCATTAGTCGGCGCTTCCCACGGCCCATCACATGTCAGTGAACTCGGCATTATTCTCGATGCTGCTAAAACTCAGCAGCTAGCTGTGCAAAAAGTGCGTTACGCGCTGCAGGCACAGGCACATCAACTCGATTTGTCCGGCCTGGTGGGTCTCACTGAACTACCGCCTAACCTCAGCACACTGCGCGACCTGCGCCACCTTTCACTTGCCAACACTGGCATTACCGACATTGGCGCACTGGGTAAACTGCAGCAGCTAGAATCACTCGATTTATCCCTCACTGAGATCAGTGATATCCGTGTGCTCGCGCAACTTCCAGCACTTAAGACTTTGTGGCTCTCCAATAGCCGCGTCACCGATATCGGCGTACTGGCCGGGGTACCACAGCTTCGCCAGCTCTATATGGCGGCGCTGCCCATCACAGATTTCACCCCACTGGCTCAACTGGCCAAACTACGTGAGCTAGATCTGCGCTACAGCCGCATTCGCTCGCTCGAGCCGCTGGCGCAACTGCTTGAACTGCGCGCGCTCAACCTCTCCCACTCCGGTGCCGCTGAACTTGAGAGCATCAGCGCACTGCCCATGCTTGCTGTACTAGAGCTAGGCCACAGTGTACTTACAGACTTCTCAGTACTGGGCAAGTTCTCAGCGCTGAGCCAGCTCACGGCCTCGGCACTGGATAAGACAGCGATTGAAGCGGCCCTGAGCCAGTCTCAGCGCTCGCAACTGCGTATCATCTATTACTGAGCGCTGTGCACAGGCGTCTATTTCCTCGCCGCTAAATCCCCAGTATGATGGGCGCAAAAACAAGGGAAGAACCAGACATGAGCAAGCAATTTACCGTTTACCTCTCCGGCGAAATCCACAGCCAGTGGCGTGAGAATATCATCAGCGGTGCCCGCGAAGCGGGCTTGAATATTCACTTCACGTCACCCGTGACTGATCACGATGCCAGTGATGCGGCAGGTGATGTACTGGGCGCCGAGTCACAAAACTTCTGGCGCGATCACAAGTCATCTAAAGTCAACGCCATCCGCACTAAGCACCTAATCGAACAGTGCGATCTGGCCATTATTCGCTTTGGCGACAAGTACAAGCAGTGGAACGCCGCTTTTGATGCCGGTTTCTGCGCCGCGCTCGCGAAGCCCTACATCACCCTACACGCCGAGGACATCATCCACCCGCTCAAGGAAGTCGACGCCGCTGCTATGGCCTGGGCCACCGACGAAGCGCAAATCGTTGAGATCCTACGCTACACCACGCAAGCGTAACCTCCCTGGGAGGAGCTCCGCTGGCTTCTCCCAACAGCTGCCACTGTACAAAAATCAAACGACACTGATACTCAGCATCTCTGCACACTCTTGCTGCAGTTCAATCGATCAATGAGTAATGAAGCGCTTTTTATGCACAGCCAGCGACGTCTGCGCGCCCTGTGTGCGATTACTGTGCACCGTTCAAGCACCCACCTTAGCGTCGAGATCACCTTGCCAACTCTCTCCTACAAGCCAAAGGCCAACTCGGCCTATTTTTTCCCCACCTTCACAGCCTCGCCTTAGTATGGTGACCTAAGGTCTGATGCATCAGAATTTTTTAGAGATCCCCTTTAATCGAGCAACAACCGTAAATGGCCGAGGCGATCTGGAGTGGCATAACCAAGTGGAAGCACAGCAAAGCCTTTAGCGATAAAGTTATCGCTTACAGCAGTGGTGAGCAGTAGTGCCTTACTCTGGAGAAGTTGAGAAAATAATTGCGCAGAGAGGATAAAAAAGGCTCGAGACTGGGGTGAACAGTCTCGAGAAACAGGATGTTCTGAAACGGCAGCGCAAGGCGCCGCCGTGCGAGTATTACTCGGCTTTGATAACCAGGCCGAACTCGGCGCTGGCGTCTTGGATCCACGCCCAAGCGTAATCACTGAAACTGCGACGCACCACCAGTTCCCACTGGTCGTCAGCAACGCGGGTAACAATCGCCTGTGTCTTGGCGAAAACTGTTGTCACAGTTTTCTCCAACGGGAAGTTGTTCGCGTGCACGTCGTAGGGGATGCTCTTTTTCAGCACATTGACTGCATCTTTGCCGCCCAGGCGCAGGATAGTCTGCGCACCGGATACATTGACGACAGCGCAGTGGCCCTGCATCGTCTCTACCAAAGACTTTTCGATTTCAAAGGTGCGCTCACCAGGCACTACGAGTAGCCACTCATCCGGCGAGATCCAGCGAATCGACAGCTCGCCCTCAGTGACGCGCTGCAGTTTACCCGGCAGCGCCATTCCTGTGACTTTCTGCACACCCTCGGTAAAGCCCGCGTTATCCAACTTGCCGCGCAACACGATGTGACCGCGCAGCGCCAGCTCTGTCAGAGTGACAGAACCGGGGACTTGAGTTTTCGCAGCCTCATCTAAAGCGGCGTGATGCAGCGGCGATTGCCCTACTCTAGCGCTGTCCGCGCTGGGCATTTGGTCCATGTAGTTAATCGTCTCGGCGTACGTCAGCGCCTGTGGGTTTTGCGAATCAGACATTTTGACGCTCTCCTTTTGGATCTAGGAAGATAAAGCTAGTAATGGTCGCCTCGATCACAGTGCCATCGGCCAGAGGGTAGTAAACCGTCTCGCCCTTACGCTTGTGACCGTTGCGGATGAAGCCCATCGCGATACTGTGGCCCAGGCAGGCGCTGTAGTAGCTCGATGTGACGTGGCCCAGCATGGTCATCGGTACCGGCTCATTTGGATCATTGACCGCCTGCGCGCCCTCTGGAATCACTTGCTTAGGATCTTTAGTCAGCAGGCCTACCAATTGCTTGCGGTTTTCTTTGACACAATCTTCACGGGCCATACCGCGCTTGCCGATGAAACTAAACGGTTTCTTCGGCGAAACAGCCCAGCCCATATCCAAGTCGTAAGGGTGTACCGAGCCGTCCGTGTCCTGGCCTGCAATGATAAAGCCTTTTTCTGCACGCAAAATGTGCATGGTTTCAGTGCCGTAAGGCGTGATGTTGTACTTGGCACCTACTTCCATCACCTTACGCCAGATCTGCAATCCGTAGTTGGCCTGCACGTTGATCTCATAAGAGAGTTCACCGGTGAAGGAGATACGGAAGATACGCGCCGGCACACCGTCGACCTTCGCAGGGCGCCAGTCCATGAACTTGAACGCCTCAGGGCTCAGATCCACATCTTCGGCAATCTCGCTGACAACTTTGCGCGAGTTCGGTCCCGAAATTGTCAATGTCGACCAGTGATCGGTCACTGTGTTGAAGTAGACATCCAGTTCTGGCCACTCAGTTTGGTGGTAAATTTCCAACCACTCAAGCACGCGCGCCGCGCCGCCTGTCGTCGTTGTCATAATGAAGTGATTCTCAGCCAAGCACGCTGTTACACCGTCATCGAACACCATGCCATCTTCGCCACACATCAGACCGTAGCGGCACTTACCTATGCCCAATTTTGCCCAGGCATTGGTGTAGACACGCCCCAAGAACTCACGTGCATCCGGCCCTTGGATATCAATTTTACCTAAGGTTGAGGCATCCAAAATACCAACGCTATCACGCACTGCCAAACACTCGCGGTCCAGCGACTGCTGCATTGTTTCACCCGCCTGCGGGAAGTACCAAGGGCGCTTCCACTGGCCGACATCTTCAAACAGTGCACCGTTTTCCATATGCCAAGGCTGCATCGCACTGTAGCGCTTAGGATCGAAGAGCGCACCGCAGTTACGACCGGCAACAGCACCAAAAGTGACTGGCGTGTAGTTAGGGCGGAATATCGTGGTCCCCGTCTCAGGGATCGTCTTGTTCATCGATTTGGCAGCCACTGCCATACCGTTGATGTTGCCAAGCTTACCCTGATCGGTACCAAAGCCCATCGCCGTGTAGCGTTTAACGTGCTCGATAGATTCAAAGCCCTCGCGCGTTGCCACTTCGATGCCCGCTGCTGTCACGTCGTTTTGCAAATCGACAAACTGCTTAGGTGCACGGCTGGTCGGCTTAGTGTGCGGAATGTGGAACAGCGCCATAGGCTCGCCCTGTTCCACCTGTTCAGCCACAGGTGCCACAGCGTTGAGATCTGCTTCAAAGCCAGCATTAACAGCTGCTTGAGCACCCATCGCCGTACCTTGAGCCAGCGCCTCAACTAAGCTGAAACGGCCGGTCAACGCGCCTGCAATCAGCTGCTTCTGCACCGTTGCACCTGGTACAAAGCCAATCGCTTTTTCATCCCACTGCGGACGGCTGCCCGTGTGGCACGACAAGTGCACCGCTGGGCTCCAACCGCCAGAGCTGGCAACCGTGTCACAGCTAAGCTGCTGCACATCGCCAGTGACTTTGTCACCCGCGGCATTGATCGCCGCTACGCTGACACTGCTGACACGCTTCTTGCCCTGCGCCTCAATGACCGCAGAACCTGTAATAACTTTAATCCCTAGCGCTTTAACCTGTTCGACGACTGCGCCTGTTGCAGTAGCGCGCGTATCGACAACCGCCACGACTTCGCGGCCGGCGCGATGCCAATCCAGGGCCGCCTGATAGGCGCCATCGTTAGTCGTCATCAGCACCAGTTTGTTGCCGGGGACAACAGCGTAGCGATTGATGTAAGTAGATACCGCTGTGGCCAACATGCAGCCCGGTACATCGTTGTTGGCGAATACCAATGGACGCTCGTGGGCACCCGTGGCAAGAACCACCCAGTTTGCACGCACGCGATGCATGCGCTGGCGCGATTGGTTGCGCGGTGCACGATCACCGAGGTGGTCAGTGCAGCGCTCGTGAATCGTTAAGAAATTGTGATCGTGGTAACCGTTGACCGTCGATTTAGGCAACAGCATAACCTCAGGCATGGCCTCCAGTTCAGCGACCGCCTCGGCGACCCACTGCGCAGCGCTCTTGCCATCGATTGTCTCGTTGCTGTGCAACAGCGCACCACCGAATTCAGACTGCTCATCTGCGAGAATAACACGGGCGCCAGAGCGTCCGGCTTGCAGCGCCGCCGCCAGACCGGCAGGGCCTGCACCGACAATCATCACATCGGCGTGCTGATTGTAGTGATCGTAGCGATCGGGGTCGTTCTCAAGGGGAGAGCGCCCAAGACCTGCAGCTTTGCGGATGTACTTCTCGTAGGTATCCCACATCGACTGCGGATACATGAACGTCTTGTAGTAGAAGCCCGGTGGCATCATCTTGCCACCGGCGCTGCCCACTGCGCTCATCATGTCGAAATCGGCACTCGGCCAGCCATTGGTTGCACCGCACACTAAGCCATTGAACAGCTCTTGCTGTGTTGCGCGTACGTTCGGCACCTGAGTCGCTTCAGTCGCACCCAATTGCATCACTGCGTTGGGCTCTTCAGCACCGGCGGCGACAATCCCGCGCGGGCGGCTGTATTTAAAGCTGCGCCCGACGACATCAATCCCGTTGGCCAACATCGCAGAGGCCAGTGTATCGCCGACAAACCCTGGGTAGAGCTTGCCGTTATATGTGAAGTTGATCGGCTCGTCGCGCTTGATGCGCCCGCCGTTATCTAGGCGATTTTGCTGAGTCATAATCAAGCGTCTCCCTCTGGGTTGGCAGCGGTGAATTTAGGCTGCTCGCCCACTTTGTATACTTCTTTAATTTCGTACGTCTGGGTGTTGCGCGTCATGTTGAAAAACTTGCGACAGCCGACCGCGTGGACCCAAAGCTCGTGGTGTAAACCGCGTGGGTTAGTGCGAAAGAACATATACTCGCCCCACTCCTTATCGGTGCAGCTCTCCGGATCCAGGGGGCGTGGAATATGCGCCTCGCCTGCTGCGTGAAACTCTTCCTCTTCACGGTGCTCTTCACAGTGAGGGCAGTAGATATAATGCATATTCTTACTCTCCTAGAAATTAGTGGGCAACACCGGCGGCGCCGTGCTCATCAATGAGCGCGCCATCGTGGAAGCGGAACATAGAAAACGGCGCTGTCAGATCCGTCGCTTCACCTTTTGCCAGCATCTCTGCGAAAGCGTGACCAGAACCTGGGGTCGCTTTAAAACCACCTGTGCCCCAACCGCAGTTGAAGAACAAGTTCTCTGCAGGCGTCGCCGACATAATCGGGCAGGCATCGGGACACGTATCGACGATACCGCCCCACTGGCGATTCATACGCACGCGACTGAACACAGGGAAGAGTTCGATAATCGCCTGCACTGTGTGTTCGATTGTGTGGTAGCTTCCGCGCTGACCGTAACCGTTGTAACCATCGATACCCGCACCGATAACCAAGTCGCCTTTATCCGACTGTGAAACGTAACCGTGAACGTGGTTAGACATCACTACGGTGTCCAAAATAGGCTTGATTGGCTCGGAGACCAACGCCTGCAGCGGGTGTGATTCCAGCGGCAATTTAAAGCCTGCCAAGCCTGCCATCACACCGGAGTTACCCGCTGTGACACAGCCGACCTTGCCCGCTTTGACCACACCGTACTGGGCAGTCTTCACACCTGTCACTGCACCGTCTTCCATTTCAAAGCCGGTTACTTCGCACTGCTGGATTAAATCGACACCTAGTGCATCCGCGGCACGGGCATAACCCCAGGCGACAGCATCGTGACGTGCCACACCACCGCGCGGCTGCCACGAGGCGCCCATCACTGGGTAGCGCGTGTCTTGCGAGCAATCCATCATAGGAACAATTTCTTTGATCTGCTGCGGGTCTAACACTTCGCCGTCGATACCGTTTAAACGGTTGGCGTTAACGCGGCGCTCGATATCGCGCATATCTTGCAGTGTGTGCCCCAAATTCAAGACACCGCGCTGTGAGAACATCACGTTGTAGTTCAAGTCTTGCGATAGGTTTTCCCACAGTTTCATCGCGTGCTCGTAGAGGCGCGCCGATTCATCCCAGAGGTAGTTTGAGCGTACGATAGTGGTGTTACGCGCCGTGTTACCGCCGCCTAAATAACCCTTTTCAAAGACCGCTACGTTCGTGATGCCGTGTACTTTGGCTAAGTAGTAAGCGGTGGCCAAGCCGTGACCGCCACCGCCGACGATGATCACATCGTACTGCTTCTTCGGCGTCGGATTGCGCCACACTCGCTGCCAGTTTTCGTGGTGACTCAAGGCATGCTTGAGCAGACCAAATCCTGAATATTTTTGCATGAACAAACCCCTAATGGCCGTCATCGGACAAAGCTCGCGATAGCCTCAGCCCGTCGCGAACACACAAATTATGCAAGAATGATAGTCACTGCAGGGGGTCTAATACTGCGCATGCGCGACAAGGGGGTACAGATCTACGACATTGCGACAGCGCAAAATAGCGCCTTGGGAAGATCGACAAAAAAGTGCGCAGCCACCGTGAATACGGTGACTGCAGGGGGATTAGTGCTCGACGACTACATCGCTTTGCGGCACTGAACAGCACGATAGGATATACCCATCTGCGACATCATCATCTGTGATTCCGCCATTGTGCTCCATCACCACCTCGCCGCTGGTTTTCAGCACTTTACAGGTGCCGCAAATCCCCATACCGCAAGCTTTGGGGATCATCAGACCCAATTTAGACGCCGCCGCGTGCACAGTCTCACCCGGTGCAACCTGAATGCTCTTGCCAACATTGGTAAAGTCGACTTTATGCATATCGCCAGGGGTCAACGCTTCGGCATCTTCCACCGCGACTTCCGCTTGATCGATCGCATCTTGCTCGGCCTCAACAGGCGTCGCCCCAAACGATTCCTCGTGGTAGCGGCTCATATCGAATCCCGCCGCCTTGAGCATCTTCTTCACAGCGTTCATATAGACTTCTGGACCACAGCAGAAGATCTCACGCTGCATGAAGTCCGGGGCAACTAACTCGAGCTTTTGATGATCGAGATACCCCAGGTAACCGGACCACGACTGACCGACTTCACGGCGCTCACAGATCAGGCTCAACTGAAAATTTGAGACGCGCGAGCTCATCAGCTCGAGCTCGCGACGGTAGATAATATCCTCGGGGGTGCGCGCACTGTGGACAAACTGCATATCGACTTCGGCGTTGGTGTCATAGAACCAGCGCGCCATGGACATAACCGGTGTGATACCGACACCACCGGAGAGGAAAAGCACTTTGTCCGAGGGGAAGTCGATACAGTTAAACAACCCAACAGGGCCGTGTACAGGTAGCTCCGTACCCTCGACCATGTTGTCGTGCATCCAGTTGGATACTAAACCACCGGGGACGCGCTTGATGGTCAGCGAGAACGAATAAGGCACCGAGGGCGAGCTGGAAATCGTATAGGAGCGCATGACTTGAACGCCGTCGATTTCTAATTCCAGAGTAACGAATTGCCCGGGTTTGAAGAAAAACATCACCGGCTGTTCAGCCATAAAGCAGAAGGTCATGACATCTTTCGTCTCGCGAATCGCCTTGACGCAGCGCACCAAGTGGCGGCCGTTACTCCAGGTGTTCGTGTTGACCTCGTGAAGGTAAGTAGTCATCTCAGGTGTGTCGTTTGTGTTGCTCATGACGGTATTCTCAATGCTTGTCAAGATTGCCAGCCTAGGGCTTGGGCCCAGCCGCTGACGGTAGTATGTTAGCCTGCAATCGCGCTACTCTCATTTTGCACTGTTTTCGCAGGCGCCTGACTGCCATAATAGTAATCTGTTGCAGTTGCTTTTATCGCTGTATACATAGTCCGCTGAAGAGCGGCAAAAAGATTGCCTAAAAACGACAGCAATCTACTTTTTTCGCACAGCGCTAAGGCTTGCCAGATCAATGAATGATTTATTTTACGCCGC
>JBMZCU010000118.1:0-8957 GCA_049613705.1 Pseudomonadales bacterium
CCTGATGTAGCCGCTGTAGTAGGCTAGGCTGCTGACTGCGATGGTACAACAACTCTCCACCGGTCACATCGACAACAAGTGCGGCACTATTGCCGCCAAAAAAAGCTGACGCCTGCTCTTGCAGAGCCTCTAATCCGGGTATCACTCTGTACTTAGCCAGCGCTGTGTCGTAGCTTAAGTAACGCCCTTGGCTGTCAATCGCTGCAAAGGGCCCGACGCGCATCACCTCACGCTGTTCTGTCTGCCCATCGGGTAGCACTACTAGCGCTGGCTGCTGTGCTAGAGCCGAGTTCGCACTGCTAAGCTCTAGCAGCACAAGCCAGAAGCTGCGTAACTCCTGCGGCGTTGGTAAACGTTCACGGTGCGCAAATGCCAGCGCCGGTGCATAGCGTGTCGACAACACCTGCTGCCCATCTTGTTGTAAACCTTTGAGCACTTGCTGTGCCAACTCACGCGCAGTGTATTGCAACTGCTGCGCTTGAATATTTTCTTGCGCCAACTTCGCCTGTAATTGCTGCAGCACACCCTGCTGCGTTTGGGCGCGCGCGCTCAGCGTTTCATTGCGCGCCTGTGCGGCATCCACTCTGGCACGTAATTCTTCAAGGCTAGATTGCTGCTTTGCCACATCGCGCTCAAAACGTTCCATTCGCGCCTGCGCCTGCGCTTGTGAGCGCGCCAGTTCACGCTGTACATCGCCCACTAACTGCTCAAGCGCTGTCTCTGCGTAGCTCGCAGATGTGCACATCAATGCCACTATAGCCAACAAGCTTGCTGTCACTCTCACGGCTTAACTCCTCGTTCGAGCACAGGTAAGGGCAGTGCCAACAACTGCTCTGCACTTTCTTGTTCGATATTTTTTTTCGCTTGGCGCAGCGGTGCCAGAGCAATATCCATTGGTTGCCAGCGAGCACTTTGCGCTAAGTAGAAGCCCGCCTGTTTCCCCTCTGGCGTGAGATAATACATTCCCAACCTCCCCAGGCGAAAAACATCGACAGTTAGACGCTCGCCCGCAACATCGATTTCATCGCTGTAATGAGCGAACTCCTGTCCGTGCTGCGCCTCTTGTAGAAAAGCCAATACCAATTGACGATAGCGCTGCGACAACGGCATATCTACCTGCTCTAGCGTATCCCCCAATCGATCTACCACAGCGAGACGCTCGGCGCGCTGATACGGTAAATCACGCGCCACCAAATCGCGCAAACTGGTATGCATTTGCTGCATCAAAGGCTCTATACCCGCTTCTAAATCGGCGGCAGCATCAAGTTGTGCGGTCAGCTTGCGCTGTGTTTCGCCGCCTTGCGTGAGCTGCAGTGTCAACTTTCGATTGGCGCTCTCGATGCGACGCAACTGCAACTCAAGCTCGCGATACTGGCGCGTCCCTTCATTCAGTTGCTGGTAGTGGGCATCGATTGTCTGCTGTACAGCCGCAGCACTGCGGTGTGCCTCTTCAACGGTGCGCTGGACTTGTGAAATAGGGGTTTGCGCACTTGCCAACAACGCGTTGAACAAAAGGCAGCAACCTAGTAGCCGAGGTAAATATATTTTCATCAATAAATCTAAACGATAGTGATTTTCATTTATTTTATTGCTTTGCAGTGTACTATTGCAAACTATTTTCTAGGTCTCGGGCTTATCCGCTTTTTACAGCGGCGCTGAAGCCAGATAAGTACCCGTGCTGAGCTGCAGTGTGTGGGCCTCTGAGTCGCCATTAACTAATCACTGCGCGAACAGCACCGCTAGCGTAAAAAAGCCATTCCCTTTACTGTCAGCAATAGGCTACATTAATCTTCTCTGTGATAGAGTAAGACATCATTAGGTGACAGTTGTTGTCACCCGATCCCAAGCAAAGGTTAATCCATGAACACTGAAGCAACGAGTCGGGAAGTAACATTCCCAGAAGACCAGCAGCTCGTCTCCATCACCGACATGGAGGGACGCATTCTCTATGCCAATGACGTCTTCTGCCATGTCGCAGGCTACAGTAGTGACGAGCTCGTCGGACAGCACCACAACATAGTGCGCCACAGCGATATGCCCAAGGCTGCTTTCGCCGACCTTTGGGCCAAACTCAAGAGCAATCAGCCCTGGCGTGGCGTGGTCAAAAATCGCTGTAAAAATGGCGACTACTACTGGGTTGATGCCTATGTCACCCCGCTCTATGAAAATAACAAGATCATCGGCTATCAGTCGGTGCGCATTCGCCCGAGTGAGGCGCAAAAAAAAGCGGCTAACACCCTCTACAGCGCAATCAATAAAGGTCAAAAGCTGACCGACTACCAAGCCAATTCAACGCTAAAATTCGCGCTGCTTGCCCTGCTTTTGATCGTCTCCGGCGCCGCACTGAGCGCCAGTGGCAGCGCGGTGCTGAACATCGCGATTAACATTGCCAGTATCGCTGCGCTGTTCGCCATCTTCAATGAGGAACTGATCAACTTCCCCCGCTATATCAAACGCCTCAAGGGAGAAGTCGACAGCCCTTCGCGCCTCGTGTTCTGCGGCAAAGGGATGGTTAACATCGCTGAATACCAAGCGCGCCTGCTGCGCGCACGAATTCGCACAGTACTCGGGCGGGGCAAGGATATCGGCGGCCAGCTCGTCTCGATTTCAGATGAACTCGAGCAATCTGCCAGTCAGTCTTTGGCCGGGCTCGTCGATGAAAATAATCACCTCTCGCAACTCGGGGGCGCTCTGCAAGAGCTCTCTGACAGTATCAACAACGTCAACGGCAACACCGTAGACACCCACGATAAAGTCAAGAGTGTGCACGGCGAGTGTAAAAATGCTATCGGCGTTATCGCCAGTACCAAACGCAAAATTTCCAAACTGACATCAGATGTCGACAGTGCAGCCAGTACGGCTACCGGGATGATAGATCAGGCCAACGAGATCAATGAAGTGATGTCCGAAATTCAGGGTATCGCCTCGCAGACCAACCTACTGGCACTCAATGCAGCAATTGAAGCGGCACGCGCCGGCGAGCAGGGACGTGGATTTGCAGTAGTAGCTGGCGAGGTGCGCAACCTGTCGAGCCGCACCCAGAGCGCCGCGCAACAGATTCAAGAATCGCTGCTCAAGTTGCAGGAAGTACTCAATTCATTCAGCGAGATGATGATTGCCAGCAAACAGCAAGCCGAAGCCTGTAGCAGTGAAAGCCAAGAAGCTAACGACTCGATTGATAACATCACGCAATTGATGGGACAAGTCAGCCAAATGACCCTAGAAGTCTCGATCGCCACTGAAAAGCAGAGTGTTGTCGCTAATCAATTTACGGTTAGCTTGCAGGATATCGATACGATCGCGCAGGAAAATACGCGCTTGGCTGCGCTGGTGCGTGACAACGGTCAACAGGTGCATCAGTCGACCGTCAAAATCAGCGATTTGAGTGAAACCTTCAAATAAGCTGCAGCGCGGATGGCGACCCCATCCGCGCGACCTAGCGCTAAGCGAGTAGCGCACCACCTTCCACATCGACCACAGTGCCAGTGGCGTAGTTGGTGGTCATGGCAAAAATAATTCCGTTGGCCACTTCCTCAGCTTTCCCCGCGCGCTGCATCGGTATGTGCGCCGTCATTTGTGCCAAGTTATCCGCTTTGGCCTCGCCCATTGGGTCCCACATGGCCGTATCGATCAGACCTGGGGAAACAGCATTGATGCGCTTGGGCTTAATTTCGATAGCCAGCGCGCGCACAAACGCTTCCACCGCTCCACCAGTGCAGCTCAGTGATGACATACCGACCTTGTATTTACGTGCCGGGCTGCCACTGACCAGAGTGATAGAGCCATTTTCTACAACATGTGGCTCGCCACAGCGCACCACCTTAGTGTACCCCCAGAACTTTTCAAAAGCCGCCGCGAACTGCTCTTCGCTCTGTTCGGTAAACGGTGCAATGGTGCGATCCGCACCTGTCGCTGCGGACACGAGGTGATCGATGTCTCCAACCTTTGCAAAGAATGCGCTCAACGCTGCGCTGTCATGAGTATCCAGTGCGTGGAAGGTTACACCGGGCTCGCAGTGTGCGCGTGCTTTTTCGATATTCTGCTCACTGCGCCCTGCTGCATAGACCTTTGCACCCATCGCCTGTGCCGCCTGCACTGTAGCCAATCCAATGCCTGAAGTCCCGCCGATCACGACGACTGTTTTACCCGCTAGTGTTTGCATCTGTGTACTCTCTTTGACTGTCGAAAAGCGTTGAGTGTAACACTTTCTTGCGCGCTAAATACGCTCGATTCTCCCAGCGTTATCACGCTGCAAAACACAGAACAAAACACACAATTGTGATACAAGTTTAACCCGACTACGCTATACTCTGTGCTGTTTGTATGCACACAAATGGACTACTCTGCGATGAGCAGTGGAGCACATTTTTTCACCACAGTTTGATCAACATTTTCTGACGTAGCACGGGACGCAAACTTGTCAAAAAAAAGTAAGATAATGATCATCTTCTGTACGATTTTGATACTCGGATTCGTACTGACCAGCACCGCGAGCTACTTCGTCGCGCGCAACTCTCTCAGCGATGTTACGACGACCAACACGCTGCCGCTGACGGGTAACAATATCTACTCTGAAATTCAGCGTGATCTCTTAAAGCCTATTATCATTTCCTCATTTATGGCGCAGGACAGCTTTCTCACCGACTGGATACGCAGCGGCGAATTGGAAGAGCAAAAAGTGCGTGACTATTTAGGGCAAATCCAGCGTGAGTACGGTGCGGTCACCAGCTTTTTAATTTCAGATAGCAGCAAGCGCTACTATCACCCCAATGGCGTCATTGCCACAGTATCCGAACTGCGCCAGGAAGATGCCTGGTACTTTGAGGCAAAGCGCGCCGCGACCAGCCATCAAATTAATATCGATTTCAACCCGCGCTCTTACGAGGGCGTGACCGTCTATATCAACTACAAAATTGTCACTCCCCAGGGAGAATTCCTCGGTGTGACCGGCGTTGGACTGGCGATTAACGACGTCAAAATGCTGATCGATCAATATCAAGAGCGCTACCAGCGCGAAATTTTCTTTATCGACAAACGCGGCCAAGTGACGCTGCACGGGACCCATTTAGACAGCGACGCCGAGGCTATCGACAACTTGCTAAACGACGCGCAACAAGCACACATCCTCAGTGCACGTAGCAGTGCCTTTAGCGACCGCGACGGCGCGGATGACGTGTTTATCAATAGTCGTTATGTCAGTGAATTCGGCTGGTATCTAGTAGTCAAACAACGCGGCGGCCCACAACAGGCCAAACTGCTCCACACTTGGCTGCTCAATCTGTCGATCTCGCTGCTTATTACCTTGGCTGTGATGTATTTGTTATGGCTTGCGCTGGGCAGCTACCAAAAGCAGCTTGAGACCATGGCCATCACCGACAAGTTAACAGGGCTACACAACCGGCAAATTCTCGAGAGCGCACTGCAGACCCAGATCAAACTAAGCGTGCGCAACAACACCCCGCTGAGCTTAGTGATCTTTGACATCGACAACTTTAAACTGATCAACGATACCCACGGCCACCCCTTTGGCGACAAAGTACTGCGCGCTGTGGCCGATAAGCTCTCTCAGAGTTCGCGTGATTCTGATTTCCTGTGCCGCTGGGGCGGTGAAGAGTTTTTACTGGTACTCAATAACTGCGACTTGGGGCGCGCCGAAGATTTCACTCAGAAAATGCAGCGCGAATTCGCCGCAGCGCCACTGACAATAGGCGACCAACCTATCCAAGTTCACTTCAGTGCCGGCATCGCCCAATACCACCCAGATCAGAGCAGTGAGCAGATGATTCACCGTGCTGATCAGGCACTGATTTGCGCTAAGAATACAGGCCGTAACCGCGTTGTAAGCGATACATCAAACGTTGATAGCCTCGACATTAAGGACACCGACTATGCTCAGTGAGCAGCAACTCCAGCAGTACCACAGCGCTGGCTACGCCCTCATCGAAAACTTTAAGAGCCACGCCCAATGTGAGGCACTCCAACGCCGCGCAGAGCAACTGGTTGATCAACTCAGCGATGACGATATCAGTATTTTCAGTACCCGTGAGCAGGCGCGCAGCGCCGACGACTACTTTCTCAGCTCAGGTGACAAAGTACGCTGCTTCTTTGAAGAGCGTGCCTTTGACGAGCAGGGAAAGCTGCGCGTTGCGCGCAACCGCGCCATCAACAAACTAGGCCATGCGATGCACGACCTCGACCCGGTTTTCCGCCAGTTCAGTGGCGATGAAAGGCTGCGTCAAATTTGCTTACAGATAGGCCAGCAAGCACCCCAGGTGCTGCAGAGCATGTATATTTTCAAACAGCCGCGCATCGGGGGCGAGGTCAACATCCATCAGGACTCGACCTTTCTCTATACGAACCCCATGAGCTGTATCGGGCTGTGGTTTGCACTGGAGGACGCCACTTTAGAGAACGGTTGCCTCTGGGGCATGCCAGGCGGGCACACCTCGCCACTGGAAAAAATCATGTCACGCAAGGCCGACGGCGAAGGCGTCGAGTTCGCTCAGCTATGTGACAACCAATTTGATGAAAGCCAGTTTATCCCCCTAGAAGTGAAAAAGGGCACCCTGATCATTTTTGATGGCCGCTTTCCGCACTTTTCGCACGCCAACACCTCATCAAAAACGCGCCACGCCTTTACACTGCACACAATAGACGGGCAGTGTGACTATCCGGCGACTAACTGGCTACAGCGCGAAGACGGTGCGCCATTCCCCAGTTTTGAAGCGTTGGCGAGCTAACCTATCACCTAGAAAGCACACAAGCGGTATCGAATGTCACTCACTCTCCTGGCACTGTTTGTGCCTACCTTTTTCTTTGTCTCAATCACCCCTGGGATGTGCATGCTGCTCTCACTGAGCCTTGGCATGACCATAGGGGTGCGCAAAACCATGTACATGATGTTTGGTGAACTCCTCGGTGTCGCTTTGGTTGCCTGTGCTGCCGCGCTTGGCGTTGCGGCATTGATGCTTAAATTACCGCAGTTATTCATCGTGCTAAAACTCGGCGGTGGTGCATATTTAATATGGCTGGGCTACCAAATGTGGTGCTCGCGCGGCCGCTTGGTCTTGCGTGACGCCGATGCGGAGCAACCCGCTCCCTCACCGCGAGAGCTCGCGCTCAATGGTTTTGTGACCGCTGTGGCCAATCCCAAAGGCTGGGTCTTTTTGCTGACCTTGCTGCCCTCGTTTCTCGACGTATCCAAAGCCATGGCGCCTCAGCTGACAGCCATGGTGGCCGTCATGGTAGTGATAGAGTTTAGCGCGTTAATGATTTATGCCAGCGGCGGCAAAGCACTGCGTCACCTCCTACTCAACAAGCACAATGTGCGCCTGATGAACCGTATTTCCGGTAGTTTGATGATAGCGGTAGGCCTGTGGCTCGCATTGGGATAACCCGCATTCAGAGGCCACTGAGAGATTCAGTAAAGTGTAAACAAGCTCCCAAAAACGCTAGGCAAAAAGTGTTATCACCATAAAGTGCCTTTAGCACGCTAACACCGTACGAGATACTTTATGCTTCTTGCCTTGCCCTCATCGGGCTTTCGCACACAGTACGCATTTTAATCCGCTGAAACTTAACCGAGATACTGACATGAGAGCGCACGCTGGCGAGGTATCGATGGTTTATTTTGATTTCTGTCGTCTGGGAATTCTGTTAATCTTACGCCATTGTATTTCGACGGGCGCCAAGTGCCTGCACACGGAGTTTTTTATGTCACAGCACATTAGCGCAGATATCCCACGCACAGCCCAGGGGTTATCAACAGCAACACAAATCTATCTCGCCGCAGCACTAGGCGTTGCCCTGGCACTGTTTGTCGGCTTTGCACCGATGGATGTCATTCACAACGCGGCACACGATGCACGCCACGCGTTCGCCTTCCCCTGCCACTAAAAGTGTTGCAGCGCGAGCGCCATCAAACCGACGAAGCAGTTGGCGCTGCGCCATTTGAGCCTTACAGCGAACTGTTAACCCTGCTTTGCAAGGGTGCTGTGCAACTGCAAGCGGGCACACGTGATCGCTTTCAGTTACTGCAACTACACCACCTCTTCACTGCCCACTATGCGTGCCCTGATTTAAGCTACAAAGTCTTTAGGCGCAACCTGTTCAACAGTCCTATTAACCAAGTACTTGGCACGCTTGGCTATCGTATTATCATCGTAGAGAAACACGCGGATCTCGACTGCCAGCACTACGGATTCGAACAGCTATAGGACGATTAGTCAGCGAGAAGTTCTTCGGCAATTAACCCTAGCAAGTAAGTTTCGCGCACAATCGAAAGCCCACACTTTTCGCTGTGTGCCATCACTGCACGGTTGTGCGCAATGGCCTCATCGATATCTATCCACAGCGGATGCATGCCGTTTTGTTGTTCGTAAGTTTCTAGAGAGGGCGCCACCAGCTCGCCCTGCAACTCGACCTGATAACAATAGGAGTCCATCTGCACAGTATCGAAGCCCCCTTTGTGCCAAGGTCTAAATTCACGATACAAGCCAAAAGATACAATGTTATTGAGCTGTTGAGCGCCGGCTTCTTCGCGCATTTCACGACGCAGCCCAACGAGTAAGCTCTCCCCTTCATCCACACCGCCGCCCGGCAGTGAATAATCGTCATAGCGCGCGGTGTAAAGCAGTAAAATCTGTCGCTCACGCAGCACAATGCCGCGGCAGGCACGGCGCACAAAGCTACTGCCGCTCGGATTGACCTCGGGGTGGGTTGTCGTTTTGAGGTGGCGCATGATCGCTCCGCGGCAAAAAGCTGCAGATTATAGCGCGGCGGCGGATTTAAGCCAGCGCACTACAGTCTCGACATTGCTGTCGTAATGTCCGCTGCGCACAAGCAAGTAGTAGCCATATCCCGGGCGCTCTACTTGAGGCCCGACCACTACCAGCGCACCCGATTCAATATATTGCTCCACCAGTGCCCGGTTACCCAATACGATGCCTTCACTGGCC
>JBMZCU010000119.1:0-8955 GCA_049613705.1 Pseudomonadales bacterium
AACCCTGGTTTTGGTGGTCAGAAATTTATTCCGTCGACTTTAGATAAATTACGCCAAGTGAGAAAACTAATTGATGATAGCGGTTACGACATTCGCCTTGAAGTTGACGGTGGCGTCGGTGTTAATAACATCGCTGAAATAGCCGAAGCCGGTGCCGATACCTTTGTCGCGGGCTCCGCAATTTTTAATACTCAAGATTACCGGGCAACAATAGATACCATGCGCCAACAACTGGCAAATATCAAAAAGTGAACTTAACTTAGATCTTGAGTCTATAACACGAAGCTTTATCGCGTGCCTATCACGGGCGAGTCAGCTTCACTAGTACAGGACTGTTAACACGCAGTGCTGTCAATTAAATCGCCAAACGAACACGGATTGCCAAGGCCTTTAAATCGCTTAATGGATAAGATCAAACTAAAACTGTTATTAACCTTTAAGCTCATGATGAGGTTGCCTAAATTACATCGTTATGCCTTTGTGTTTAGCGTTGTAATATTGGCTTTTCTACTTTGGATGCCCAGTATTGCAGGGCGTTCGCTCCACACGTTAACGCTTCCTACTCTAGATGATGCGGCCTATATTGAGCGAGACTTAACACCGTCTAGCATCATCGAGCCGCCAAGTTACCAGCTTACTGTACAGCAGGGAGATATTCTTGGGCTTATTTTCTCTCGCCTAGGTGTCGGTGGAGATTTAACGGCTATTCAAGAAGCGGATAAAAACGTTCTTTCGCTGGATGTTATCAAGGCAGGGGATCAATTTAACTTCTGGGTGGATCGTCAGCAAGACTTTGATAATAAAAGCCGCCTCACCAAGTTTGAGCAAGTGCTCGGTATTGAACATCAGGTTATCTTTCGTCGCAAGGGCGATGGTTTTGAGTACAAAGAAACGATTTTAGAGGGGAGCTGGCAAGACAAAATGCTAGCTGGACGTATCGAAAACGGCGGAAATCTCTCAAAATCTGCCTACGCGATAGGACTTTCAGCGTATGATGCCGATGTTATCAGTCGATTACTTAAGCGTAAGATCGACTTTGGAAAAGTGCGCGCAGGCGACACTTTTCAAGTGCTATTGAGTGCACAGTACCTCAATGGACAAGCGACAGGTAATACCAAGGTCGAAGCAGTGCGCTTTATCAATAACGGCACCCCTCACGCCGTTTTTGCCTACAAGGGAAGTTATTACGACAGCAAAGGTGAAGGGCTGGAGAGGGCGTTCTCTAGGCGCCCTGTCGCGGATAGATATCGCATATCTTCTAACTTTAACCCTAAACGACGCCACCCCATTACACGTTTAATCCGCCCACACAACGGGACAGATTTTGCGGTGCCTAAAGGCACGCCTATCTATTCACCCGGGGAGGGCGTAGTAAGAAGGGTGGTGCGTCACAAATATGCAGGTCTGTATATTGAGATACAACACAATTATCAGTACAGAACGCGTTACCTGCATTTGAGTAAGGCGCTCGTGCGCAAAGGTCAAACGGTAAAGCGTGGGCAAAAAATAGCCCTCAGTGGTAACACTGGCCGATCTACCGGGCCTCACCTGCACTATGAGTTTCACGTCAATCAAAAACCTGTTAATCCGATGGGTAAAAAAGTCCCGATAGCGCTTGGTGTCGACCGCAAGTCGCTCAATAGTTTTAAACGCATGGTAAGCACAACGCTCAAGCAAATGGACACTGCGGCTAAAAAGGCTAAAGCTGAAAGTTGAGAGTCTTGCTCGCTCGTTTTATCTGTGCACTGTGTTGAGCTTCTGAAGCCCAACACAGTGATACTTTGAAACGTGAGGGGGGATGTAACTGCTAGAGGCTTTCATTGAATCGTAGCTAAGGGTTAAAAGCGTGTTACAGTTTCAATATCGGCGATTCAATTTTATCAGAGAGGGATACTTATGTTGCAATCATTACAGCGGGTCTGGTTTGGCTTCTGGGATAGTGTTACGGCCAATTTAAAGCTTGGAAAATTGGGCCGTACCATTGTTGTGCTAGCAGCGCTGTATATTATTGGATCCAGTGTGTTGGCACTTTATTGGACCGTGCGCCCTCTGCCGAGCATAGAGCCTACTGTAGGCCCAGCAGCTACTGTGACTGGCGCTGCTACAACAGATGCGTTGATCGGGATCAGTGATGTGCTGCTCAACAAGCCCGGCGGCTATCTCAGTAATGATAAAACCTTGCCTGGGGTTTGGATGGACAACATCCCACGCTGGGAATTTGGCGCACTCGTACAGGTGCGTGATATGGCTAGGGCATTGCGCAAGGACTTTAGCCGTTCCCAGTCACAGTCAACTGAAGACCCAGATCTGGCGAAAGCAGAGCCCAACTTTAACTTTAATAATAACAGCTGGCTGTTCCCTTCTTCAGAGGGGGCCTATCGTAAGGCGGTGACTGGTTTGCGCAGTTATCGAGCGCGCTTGATAGACCCGCAACAGCAAGATGCACAGTTTTATGCCCGTGCAGATAACCTGAATAATTGGCTCGGGGATGTGAGTACTCGTCTGGGCAGTCTGTCTCAGCGCTTGAGTGCCAGTGTCGGGCAAAAGCGCCTCAATACGGATTTAGCCGGTGATAGCGCAGCACGTCAAGCGACACGCACAGATGCGGTTATCGAAGTGAAAACACCCTGGACAAAAATAGATGATGTATTTTACGAGGCGCGCGGTAGTGCTTGGGCACTGGTGCATTTACTCAAGGCTGTGGACCGTGACTTTGCTGCTGTGTTGGAAAAGAAAAATGCGCGCGTCAGCCTATTGCAAATCATTCGGGAATTGGAGGCGACTCAGTCGTTTATTTGGAGCCCAGTGATTCTCAATGGTTCGGAATTCGGTTTGTGGGCCAACCACTCTTTGATCATGGCCTCTTATATTACCCGGGCAAATGCTGCGATTAATGATTTACAGCGCCTGCTGTCTCAGGGGTGAGATTGCTCGGGTGTGAGCCCGAGCGTACATGCTACAAACCTTTAACGGCGTAGATGCCTGGGGCATTACGCCAGTAACCTTTGTAATCCATGCCATAGCCAAAAATATAGCGATCAGTGACATCTAGACCTACATAGTCAGCCTTCAAGTTTGGGCTTGCCTTGCGATTGTGTAACTTGTTGACCAGCACGGCGGTACGTACTTCGGTGGCACCGTTTTGTTCGCAGTGTTTGATAATTTCAGCGAGGGTGTGACCTTCATCGAGAATGTCATCGATGATCAATACCGGACGGCCTGCAAAGTCGAGCATGGGTGGGACTTTCCACTCTAACTCATTACCGCTGGTCGTATTGCGGTAGCGCGTAGCGTGCATATAGCTGGCCTCAAGTGGGAAGTTCAGCTGCGTTAGCAGTTTACCACCGAGTACCAGTCCGCCATTCATGATAGTGAAAACGACAGGGTTTTTATCCCCAATCGCACCGCTAATTTCACTGGCCATGCGGCTGATTGCGAGCTCAATTTCCGCTTCATCAAGTAGTAAATCCGCTTCGCGATAAACTTGTTTTATGTGTTCTAAATCAGTTTGACTCATTGTTTAATGCCATTTTCCATCGTTGGGCGAACGATACTCGGCCCCCTGACAAAGGGCAAGAAAATTAGCGGGTTTTTAGGCCTGATTCATGACATTTTCAGTGTATTTGGGTAACCTACACACCTTTAAATATTAGTTTTTAAATCCTATTTAGTGAGATACAGATGAGCGTACATGAAATTAAACACCCTTTAGTGCAGCACAAACTCGGTTTGATGCGCTCAGCGAATATGAGTACGCGCAGTTTCCGACAACTGGCCGGCGAGGTAGGTTGCCTGCTGACTTATGAGGCAACTAAAGATCTAGAGCTGGAAGACTACGACTTAGAAGGGTGGTGCGGCACTATCCAGGCGCAGCGTATTAAAGGCAAGAAGATTACCGCCGTGCCTATTTTACGTGCTGGGTTGGGCATGTTAGACGGTGTACTCGAACTTGTACCCAGCGCTAAAATCTCAGTAGTAGGGCTTTACCGCGACGAGGAAACCTTAGAGCCAGTACCTTACTTTGAGAAGTTGGCGCACGATATCGATGAGCGCTTAGCGCTGATTGTCGATCCTATGCTCGCCACGGGTGGATCTATGATTTCTACCATCGATATGCTTAAAGCCGCAGGCTGTACTAGCATTCGTGCGCTGGTGCTTGTTGCAGCCCCTGAGGGAATTGAGAAAGTGCAAGCCGCTCACCCTGATGTCGATCTCTTTACAGCTGCTGTTGACAGTCACTTGGATGAAAATGGTTACATCATTCCGGGGCTAGGTGATGCCGGCGATAAAATCTTCGGTACTAAATAGTAGTGATTAAGTGTGAGCGCTAGTGTGAATAAAGCATTGCCTCTGTTTGTCTACGGCACTTTGCTGGATGTGGATATTTTATCTGCTGTATTGGGGCGAGCGCTTCTACCGAATGCGCTTCAACCAGCGAACTTGCCGGGCTATAGCACGCTAACTTATCCGGGAGAGAGCTTCCCTGTTTTGTGTGAGTGCTCATATAGCAGCGCCGCAGGTGCGCTGCTTCACGGCTTGAGCGAAGAGGACTGGCAGCGAATTGATTTCTACGAGGGCGATGAGTACGGTTTCGTTGAAATTAAAACGCAAACAGCGGCTGGGGAGGTTTTGGCGCTCATTAACCACCAAGCCGATAGCCAGCTAGATGCGCGTACGCCGTGGACTATTCAGGGCTGGGTTAGCGAGGCCAAGCCTGCATTTTTACCGCTGTGCCAGCGATACATGGCACTCTTTGGTTCGATGAGCATCGCTGAAGCAGATGTCTACTGGCAGCAGTGGCAGGCACAGTAGCCGTTAGTGCTGTGTGCCTGCCCATTGATTACTGCCAATTTTCGATAGTCTCTATAAATACAGACAGGAAGTGATTGGTTTGATAGGCGTCAATCGCCCTGTGATCTATGGTGAGTGATACATAGCACATAGGTTTGACGGTTATCTTGTCTTCACCCTCTATTTCCTCCACGACGACGCGCTTTTGCATTTTACCTACGCCTAAGATAGCGACTTGTGGCTGATTGATCACAATAGGTGTCGCGAGCAAGCTGCCGCCGGTGCCGTAATTAGAGATCGTAAATGTGCCGCCCTGCATGTCTTTGGCGATCAGTTCGCGGTTGCGGGCGCGCTCAGTTTGAGTTGTTAGTGTTTTCGCAATTTCAAAAAGACTTTTATTAGCGACATCTCGAACCACGGGGACGACGAGCCCACGGTCACCTAGTGCCGTGCCGACCCCAATGTTGATTTCTTTGAATACTTCTAAGCTGTGTTCGTGAAATTGACTGTTGATGCTAGGTACCTCGGCAATTGCAGCCGCACTCGCCGCCAGGAAATAGGCCGTAAAGGTCAAGTTGGCACCGGCATCATGATAGCCGAGCTTTCGCGCATTGCGGTGCGCAATGATGGCGCTCATATCCATCTCGAATACGCTGCTTACATGGGGGGATGTTTGTAACAAGCTTTCCACCATATGATCGGCAATGCGCTTGCGCATAGTGCTGTGAGGGATATGGTGGCTCTCGTTACGCTTAGTGTCTTTAGGCTTCCTGAGAGCACAGTTTTCACTTGGAGCTTGCGCTACGTATGTCAGCACATCTTTCTTGGAGATTCGGCCGCCCTCACCACTGCCCTGAATCAAATCCACATTCAGGTTGTGGGTGCTAATGAGTTTTTTCACAGCAGGCCCCATTAGGTGGCGTTTGCTAGGCGTATCTGGCAACTCGTGTTCTGGCTTAGATGCTAAATAGCTGTTAGCTGGATTTGTATCTGCTTGCTCTAAACGGTCACCAGCTAGTGGGGTGAGTACAGCGAGTGCATCGCCAGCGATCACTTCTTCTCCCGGTGTTTTTAACAGTGTCTCAACAGTGCCAGCTTGAGGGGCCGTAATCTCAATGGCGACCTTATCAGTCTCCAACTCAGCAATAGGTTGGTCTTTATCAACTGTGCTATTGGGTTCAATGAGCCAGTTGGCGAGCAGCGCTTGCGTACCCTCAAGTTGCGCTGCTTCAAGCTTAATAGTTATCTTTTGCATGGCGTATCCTAAAGCGCAATCAGTGTTTGCATGTGGTGGTAAATGTCATCTTCGCTTGGCAGCGCCGCCTCGAGTAAACCGAGGTTGTGCGGGCTAGGAATGTCGGGAGAGCAGAGGCGGGTGATCGGTGCATCCAATTCGAAGAAGGCGTGCTCGCTGAGGTAGGCTGAAATTTCAGCGCCAAAGCCTGCTGTCTTGTTGTCCTCGTGAACGATGAGGCACTTGCCCGTCTTGCACACAGATGAGAGCACCATGTCAGTATCCCAGGGCTGCAAGGTTCTCAAATCAATCACTTCAATGCCTGCGTCTAATGATTTGGCAGCGTTTTCGCAGCGCTCAACCATGGCGCCCCAAGTGATGACGCTCAAGTTGTCACCTTGGGTGATTTTTTTGCCAACGCCGAAGGGGATCACAAAGTCATCACCTGGATAGGGGCGGCGCGACCACGGGTTGTCTAAAAGAGCGCGGTGCTCGAAGAAAATGGTTGGATTGTTATCTCTCAAGGCGTAGCGCAGTAAGCCTACAGCGTCCTCGGCGTTCGAGGGCATGGCCAACTGCCAGCCCACTTTGTGTGCCCATTCAACTTCATCACTCATGGAGTGCCAGGGATCGCCGCGTCGTGCAAAGCCTCCTGGAATACGCACAACCATAGGCGCAGCAAACTGGTTATTGGTGCGCCAGCGCATAATACCCGCATCGCTCAACTGCTCTGCAGCGGGCTCTGCGTATTTGCGAAACTGAATTTCAGGGACGGGGAGTAAGCCGCTGAGCGCGAGCCCGATGGAGCGGCCGATAATACCCTCTTCTGATAGGCTAGTATCAAAAACGCGCTGTTGGCTAAACTTTGTATGTAAGTCTAGTGTGGCGCCGTGTACTCCGCCTTTAGGGCCGACATCCTCTCCAAAGACAAGCATTCTGTCATTTGTATTTAACTCGTGCTCCAGTGTTCTGCGAATGGTCGTGAGCATGTTCTGTCTAGCGCCAGAGGGTGTGTGCTGGCTTGGCTCTTTAGGAAGTTGCTTGTTTTCAGCGAAGAGGCCGCCGCGAAGTTGGATGCTCTTATCGTTGGCGTAAACGTGCTCGGTGAGGTTGGTAATGCTTGGCTCACTGCGCTTTTCTACTACGCTTAAAGCTTGTTTAACCCGCTCGTTGGTCTCGTCTTCTAAAGTTTGCCACTGGGTATGCGTTAGGAATTCCTGTTCGATGACAAAGCGCTTTAACTTTGGCAGTGGATCGTTAATCTGCTCTTCGGCAATGCGCTCTGGGCTTTTGTAAGTTTGGGTGTCTTGAAAGGTGTGGCCACACAGGCGAGGAACCTTTAAGCGCAGCACACAACAGCCTTTGCCGCTGCGCACGTGATTGACCGCTTTGGCGATCAGCAATGGCGTTTCGACAGGGTCAGTACCGTCGCCATCGACAATTAACAGGTTCTTGTAGCTTGCCAGGTTGGCCACTTGGTCACCGCCTGGCGTCTGCACTTCTTGCGGTACAGAGATCCCATAGCCGTTGTCCTCAATGTAAAAAAGATGGGGTAGGTTGTTGGTCGTACTTATGTTAAGTGCGGACCAAAAACCGCTAGTAGACATAGAGGAATCGCCACCCATTGAAAGCCCTATTGCACCTTCGTAGTCGCTGTTGTCCAGTTGATCGCGGTGGTAACAAATGGATTGGGCCCAGCCGCTAATGGGGGTGTACTGGGCGCCGACGCCGCCGCACATGGGAAAGAGCATTGCTCCACTTCGTTCAGTATTGGGGTAGTTGCATACCACGCCGATATCGCGGCCATCGCTGTAACTGCCCGATTTGGCCATAGGAGCAGCAAGCGCATCTTCAAGATTGAGCCCAAGCGATAGCACGAAAGGGCGTGAGCGATAGTAGCCCGTTGCCGCATCGTGTGGGTGTGTCATCATCAAGCCTAAAAGTACCTGGGCGAAGTCGTGGCCACGTGAAGAGAATTGGTTAAACACGCGTTTTTGCGGAACCAGTGTTTGCTCTTCCAAGGTGTCGATTGCTCTGCTTAAGAGTAGTAGTTCGGTGACTTTTAGCCAGTCGACATTGCTTTGATGTTGAGCAAGAGGAGGCAAAGAGGTGTGTGCATTCATGATAGGCCTGTCAATTTGTTTTTATTTCATACTACCTAGCCTCGTTGGAAATTAGATTGCCAAATGCTGGCTATATCGCTTTGTTTGTGAAATATTATTTCAAATAATTAGTTATTATTAAAATTAAATTTCAGGAGGGGGTGTGGAGTCGTTAGATAGGATAGATTTGAGCATTTTAGCGCTGCTGCAGCAGGATGGGCGAATAACTAACCAGGAACTAGCTGAACGTGTCAGCTTATCCACAGCGCCTTGTTTGAGAAGGGTAAGGCGCTTGGAAGAACTGGGTTACATCGAGCGCTATGTTGCTGTTGTTAATCGTGCGGCGCTCGGGCTGAATGTCATGGCCTTGGTCAGCGTATCTCTAAACAGTTTTACTGATGCCGGAGTTCGCGCATTCGAGAGCTTTATAGAGAGTAATGCGCATATCACGGAGTGCTATTCTGTTTCAGGGGAATATGATTTCCAGCTAAAAATAGTGGCATCCAGTATGCAAGAGGTTGAGTCTATCCTGCTAAAACAGCTCCTGAGGCTAGATATTGTTAGAAATGCTACAACGAACTTTGTACTGGGCGAGCGCAAAAATACCACGGTTGTGCCTGTGAGTTAATGAGGCGCTGATTGAAGATAGTACAGTGGCATTGGATCTATTATTATGACCGTGAGTACTTGGTCAGGCGCTAGACTGGAATAGCCAAGGGCTGTGAGCACTGATATAAAACGTGTCTAGCTTGGTATGTGAGCGTTTGGCTGGGCGCGCCTGTATTAATGATAACTAGCACAGTCTGTTCGTAAATTATCTTGTATCGA
>JBMZCU010000120.1:0-8896 GCA_049613705.1 Pseudomonadales bacterium
ATCAGATGGGGGTTAAAGCACTGGATGATAAAACCTTTGAAATTACTCTAGAAAGCCCAGCCCCTTTCCTGCTGACCGCTCTGTCTCACTACACAGCTTACCCGGTACCTAAACACGTGGTTGAGAAGCACGGTGACAAGTGGGTCAAGCTTGAGAACATCGTGACCAATGGCCCGTACAAGCCTGTAGAGTGGGTGCCGGGCTCTCACGTCAAAACAGTGAAGAACGATAAGTACTACGATGTTGCCGCGCTTAAAATTGACGATGTGATCTACTACACTCTGGAAGACCAATCGGCGGCTTTAAAACGCTACCGCGCCGGCGAATTTGATATTCTGACCGACTTCCCGAAAGATCAGTATCAGTGGTTGCAGAAGAACCATCCAGGTGAGGCGCGGGTCGCACCTTTTGCCGGGCTCTACTACTATGTGATGAACTCCTCTAAGCCGCCGCTCAATGATGTGCGTGTTCGCCAGGCGCTTTCCATGGCGATTAATCGCGAGGTGATTGGACCGCAGATTTTGGGCACGGGAGAGCTGCCAGCGTACTCTTGGGTACCGCCGGGCATGGCGAATTACGGTGACTCCTACAGCGCGAGCTGGAAGGATCTTGCGTACGGTGAGAAAGTCGCCAAAGCAAAAGCGCTGATGCAGGAGGCAGGTTACAGTAAAGACAATCCGATCAGTGTTCAGCTGCGCTACAATACCAATGAAAACCATAAGCGGATCGCAATTGCTGTTGCGGCGATGTGGAAAGGGTTGGGGGTTAATGTCGAACTCTACAACACGGAAACCAAAGTGCACTACGCTGACTTAAAGAAAGGCGAGCTAGAGATAGCGCGTGCCGGTTGGTTGGCGGACTACAACGATCCGGTTAACTTTTTAACGCTGTTGCGCAGCGATGTCGGTGATAACTACGGGCGCTGGAAGTCGGCAGAGTTTGACTCGCTACTCGATAAAGCCGCGCTAGAAACGGATCTTGAAAAGCGCGCCGCACTGCTCTACCAAGCTGAAAAGATAGCGATAGATGACTCTGCCGCTATGCCTATTTACTACTACCTCTCTGAAAACGTCGTTTCGCCTAAGATCAAAGGCTTCAATGACAACGCCTTCGATATCCATCGCACTCGCTGGTTATCCAAGGAGGAGTAAGGTGTGAGCGCCGCGCGAGCAGCGCGGCGCAACACTGTCGACGACTATGATTTTCTACGCCTTTAAGCGACTCTTATCGACCATTCCCGTGCTCTGGTTTGCTCTGACCTTGTGTTTTATTGTGCTGCGCTTGGCGCCCGGCGGCCCGCTGGATCAAGAGCGCTCAATGAGTGCTGCCACCCGTGCTAATCTGGAGGCGCACTACAATCTCGACAAGCCGCTTGTTCAGCAGTATTTGCTCTACCTAAAGGGGGTTGTGCAGGGGGATTTAGGGCCCTCTTTCGTTACCGATGACTTCACTGTGACAGAGCTGTTGCTCAACGGGTTACCCTATACCTTCGTGCTGGGGATGTCGGCACTGGTGCTCTCTTTTGCCTTAGGAGTGACTGCAGGGATTATCTCTGCACTGTGGCAAAATCGCTGGCCGGATTATCTCTTAGTCTTTGTGGTGATGATTGGCCTGGTCTTCCCGAATTTTTTAATCGCCCCCATTTTACAGCTAGTGTTTGGCTTACAGTTAAAGTGGTTACCCGTGGGCGGCTGGGGGGATGGCAACTTGGCCAACCTCGTGTTGCCGGTGCTTGTGATGTCACTGCCGCACATCGCGAGAATATCCAAGTTGATGCGCGGCTCACTGCTAGACGTGCTTGGAAGTAACTTTATCCGCACGGCAAAGGCGAAGGGCATAGGCGCGCGTTTGGTGATGCAGCGCCATGCGATACGCCCCGCACTACTGCCGGTTGTCTCTTATCTAGGACCTGCGACGAGTTATTTGCTGACAGGGTCTTTGGTGGTTGAGTCAATATTTGGTCTCCCCGGAATTGGACGCTACTTTGTCGAGGGAGCGCTCAGCCGAGACTACGGCATGGTGTTGGGGACAGTGATCTTTTACATGGTGCTAATCATTATCCTGAACTTAATTGTCGATTTGATTTACGCCTTCCTCGATCCAAAGGTACGCTACCAATGATAGGATTTTCAGGAAAAAAAATTGAAATTATCGAGTCCCTAAATGACGATGATATCAAGGGACGCAGTTTAACGGCCAATGCGATAGCGCGCCTGATGCGCAATAAGATGGCAGTGGCTTCGCTGGTGATTGTAGCTTTTATTATTCTGGCAGCTTTTATTGGCCCCTACCTGATACCCAACGGCTACGAAGACCCTGACTGGAACGCCTTTAGGTCTCCTCCAACACTTGAGAATTTCCACATTTTTGGCACAGATCAAAATGGTCGCGATATGCTAGCGCGCACACTTTATGGTACGCGTGTCTCACTGACAGTCGCCCTAGTGGCAACTCTGGTGGCGGTGTTTATCGGTGTCACGTACGGCGCGATAGCCGGCTATTATGGCGGTCGTGTCGACAGTGCAATGATGCGTTTTGTCGATGTGATGTACGCCTTGCCCTATGTGCTTTTCGTAATTCTCTTGATGGTTATTTTCGGCCGCAACGTGATCTTACTATACGTTGGGATCGGCGCCGTAGAGTGGTTGACGATGGCGCGTATCGTGAGAGGGCAAACCCTCTCGCTGAAGCAGCGCGAGTATATAGAAGCGGCCAAGGCGGCGGGCCAAAAACCACTGACAATTATTTTTAAGCATATAGTGCCCAACCTATCTGGCCCTGTGGTGATCTACGCGACATTGACGATTCCAGAAATCATCATCACTGAGAGCTTCCTCTCTTATCTCGGCTTTGGGGTACAAGAGCCCATGACATCGCTCGGCACCTTGATCGCAGATGCCGGCGGTGTTATGGAAGTGATGCCCTGGTTACTGATCTTCCCTGCGCTGTTTCTCGTACCGCTATTGCTGTGCTTGGGCTATCTCGGCGATGGCCTGCGCGATGCACTTGATCCGAGGGATCACTAATGAGCCCGCTGCTGAGCATAGATAAAATGTCGGTGCACTTTTCTACGCCCGAGGGGGAGGTGCGCGCGGTACGTGATCTCAGTGTCGAGCTGCAAATCGGTGAGACCTTAGCGGTTGTTGGTGAATCGGGCTCGGGTAAGTCTCAGACTTTCCTCGCGCTAATGGGATTGCTGGCCAGAAATGGGCGTACTTCTGGCAGCGCGCGCTACCGTGACAGCCGCGACCTCTTGGCCTTGAGTCCCGGTGACCTCGACCAGATACGCGGTGCTGACATCGGGATGATTTTTCAGGATCCGATGACTGCACTGCACCCGGGTATGCGTATCGGCAAGCAGCTGTGCGAGATTCCACAGCGTCACGGCGGAGCGAGTAAAGCACAGGCGCGTGAACAAGCATTACAGATGTTGCAGCGCGTGGGGATTGCCGATCCACAGCGGCGTATCGATCTTTACCCCCACGAGCTATCTGGCGGCATGCGTCAACGTGTGATGATCGCCATGGCGTTGCTGGGCCGGCCCAAGCTCTTGATTGCCGATGAGCCGACCACCGCTCTGGATGTGACGGTGCAGGCGCAGATACTGGAGCTGATTGGTGATTTGAAGCAGGAGTTTGGCATGGCGGTGGTGATGATAACCCACGACTTAGGTGTTGTGGCTGGACTGGCTGACAATGTGATGGTGATGTATGCCGGTGAAATGGTTGAATACGCTCCCATCGACTCGCTGTTTAATCGTCCACAGCACCCTTACACCCGAGCGCTGTTGCAATCGACTCCGCAGCTGGGCAGCAGAGGTGAGGCACTGCAGCAGATAGAGGGGATGCCTCCAGATTTAGCGCGTTTACCCGATGGATGTGCTTTTGCTCCGCGCTGTCACTACGCACAGGATATCTGTGCAAATCGGGTTGCGCTGGTGGAGCGCGGTTCTCAATTGGCGCGTTGCGCGCTAGATCTGCGGGAGGTGAGATGAGCCGGGACGACGTGCTGTTAAAGGTTGAAGAACTCAGCGTGGATTATCAAGTTGAGGGCGCGGGATTTTTTTCACCGCAGCAGAGCTTGCGAGCAGTATCAGGGGTGAGCTTTGAGGTTTGTGCTGGTGAAACCGTGGGTGTAGTGGGCGAATCTGGGTGTGGTAAGTCGAGTCTGGGCAGGGCGTTAATCAAACTAGTCGCAAGTAGTCAGGGAAAGATTACGTGGCGCGGGCGACGTATCGATCAATTACCTGAGCGAGAGTTTAGAGATATTCGCCGCGATTTGCAGATGATCTTTCAGGATCCATTGGCCAGTTTGAATCCCAGGATGACGGTCGCCAGTATTATTGCCGAGCCGCTGCAGGTTTTTTTGGATGCACAGAGCCGCGAGGAAGTACGCGAGCGGGTGCTCAAAGTGATGGATGCGGTGGGACTGCCGGCGCGTTTGCAAAATCGATTCCCGCACGAATTTTCCGGGGGGCAGGCACAGCGCATCGGAATAGCCAGAGCCATTGTCAGCAATCCTAAGTTTATAGTGTGCGATGAGCCCGTTTCTGCGTTGGATGTCTCTATTCAAGCGCAAATCATCAACTTATTGATGAAGCTGAAAAAGGAGATGGGGCTGACCCTGCTGTTTATTTCTCACGACTTAGCCGTAGTACACCACTTGGCTGACAAAATACTGGTGCTTTATTTAGGTAAGGTGGTCGAGTTTGGGGATGCCAAATTGCTCAGTGAACAGCCGCTACACCCCTATACTCAGATGCTCTACTCGGCGATGCCAATTGCCGACCCCATTAAGGCTAGGCGCCAGCGCCGGGTGAAGCCTGTGGGGGAGCCTCCGTCACCGCTTAATCCGCCAAGTGGTTGTGTTTTTCACACGCGATGCCCACAAGCGGTTGAACGCTGTAAACGCGAGATCCCAGCGCTGAGGCCACTGCATGGTCGTGAAATAGCCTGCCATTTGATCGAAGAGCAAAGCTGGGGCACAGGGACACTTTGAAGGATAGGCGTTGGGCTAGCTTGTCTGCCTGGCGGGGCTGGGGTATAACTCTCTGCATCAACTACAGTGATCCATGGCAGGCTCTATGCAGACAGTGAAACACCTATTGTTTTTGTGCGCTATCGCACTAACGTTTTTTGCGGCACCTGCGCAGGCAGCAACCCTTCCACTACCTGCTACGAGCAGTGAGCAAAGTGCACAGTCACTGCCCGAACCGCTGACTAAGGCCTCGGCGTCTTCTTTCCTCGCATCGCTTTCAGATAAAGAAGTACGTGCTTTACTTAATAAACAGTTGCAGGGAATAGCTGAACAGCAGCAACAAGCACAAGAAGCGGTCGGGCTGCGGACAAGTTTACGTGAAGGGATTGCCAATACCCGAGATTCCATTATTACAAAATTTGCCGGCATGGGGGCGATGGCGGGTATTTTTGAAGGTATTGCAGCGCAGTTTTCACTTGAACAGTTTGGCGATTCATTTATCCCTAAGTTAATGACGACTCTGGCAGGGGTCATCATTATTGCCTTTGCAGTAGAGTGGCTGGTCTTCGCGGTGGTCTATCGTTTGTTAAAGGTGCAGCAAAGTACGCAAAAAAGGTGCTTTAGCATTTCTGAAAAACTGTGGATGCTCTCTAAGATTTTTGCCTTGCGCGTCGCCTCCCTAGCTTTATTTTACGCGATTGCCGAAGAGTTGATGTCTTGGTTCAGTTCCTACGAGGTTGAACGAAGTATCACTTTGATGGTACTGGATTATATCTTTGTGGCCCGCACCGGCTATTTAATCGGCGCCTTTTTTATGTCGCCTCGGTACACGAATTTGCGGCTGTTTAACCTGACAGATCAGCAAGCAAAGACCTTCTTACGCCGGCAGATTATCGTCTGTATTTTTGGTGCCTCCGGTATCTTTACCAACTGGGTATGGGAGTTGGGCGTCGATGTAGACGGTTACCGTATCGGCTTCTTTTTCAACGTTCTCTTTTATCTGTCATTGATTTGGGTGGTCTGGAGTAGCCGCGAAATCATTACCGATATGCTGTTGCATACTAAGGCTGAAATCACAGAATCTCGGCGCAAATTCGCACTTGCCTGGCCCAAGATTACCGTGGGTGCCATTGTGTTGGTGTGGCTTGTCTTTCAGGCAATCATCGCCAATGCGGCTTTCGAAGATGACTTTATTTGGGGGGCAACGTTTACCTTATTAACTGTTGTCAGCGTACCTTTCTTTGATGTTGCTATATTGGCACTGATTGAGCATTACTACCCTATTGATGAATTGGCGGACAAGCGGATGTTGAGTATTCGCCGCTCACTGCAAGGCAGTTTGATTCGAATTACTAGGTTGCTACTGATGGGGATTATCTTGTTGCTCTATCCTGTGCTCTGGGGGTTTTCTTACCACGATCTGGCCTCGCAGGGCTTGGGCGCAAAAGCAACCAGCGCCGTCTTGGAAGTGGCGACTATCTTATTGATCTCCTATATTTTGTGGGAAGTGATCAACGCCTTGGTAAAAAGGCAGCTTATGTTGGAGGCCCCAGAAGATGAGGAAGAGGCCGATGAAGGTGGACAGGGGCTCTCACGCACGGCGACAGTGCTGCCGATACTGCATGTTACTGCGACAGCTTTTATTGTGATTTTCACCCTGTTTGCTGTGCTGACAGCTATCGGCTTTAATACCACGCCGTTACTGGCAGGTGCGGGTGTGTTTGGCTTGGCAGTAGGCTTTGGGGCGCAGACCTTAGTCAAAGACATTGTCAGTGGCATTTTCTTCTTGATCGACGACGCGCTGCGTATGGGGGAGTACGTCGATACCGGAGAAATCAAGGGAACGGTAGAAAAAATTGCGTTGCGCTCACTGCGTTTGCGCCATCATTTAGGTGCGTTGCACACCATTCCCTACGGTGATATTTCACGCTTGACCAACTATTCACGCGACTGGGTGATTATGAAGCTGCCGTTGCGGGTGACCTATGATACGGATATTAACCGCATCAAAAAGTTGTTCAAAAAGTTGGGCAAATCACTGTTGGAGCACCCGGAGCTGGGCGAGGACTTTCTACAGCCTTTTAAAAGTCAGGGGGTGCTGGAAGTTGATGAGGTTGGAATGGTGATACGCGGCAAGTTTACCTGCAAACCTGGGCGTCAGTTTATGATCCGCAAAGAGATCTACTTGCAAGTTCAGCGTATCTTTGCTGAAAACGGTATCGAATTTGCCAAGCGCAAGGTTGAGGTTCAAATCCCTGATTCTGTTCCCGCACAGGTAAGGCATCAGGTTTCTGCAGCGGCAAGTGAGGCACTCAATCAACAGGTTGATCCCAGCGAACAAAAGCCCGCCTAAATCAGTCAGTGTGGGCTGCGTGGCGGCCCATAGACTTCTATCTCGAAGCAATCATGCATAAAAGTAACAGGTGGTGAGGTTATTGGCATTGTTGCTGTCTTTTAATCCCCACTATGATGTCAGTATCAACACCGAGCTTATAGTTACTTCGCGAGCAGCCTCCCAGAGAGAGTACAAGCGGCGTTAAAAGAGAGAGTGAATATGCACTATATAAAAAAAGCAGCGCTGAGCAGCGAGCAGAGCGATAACCAGATTCAGCAAACCGTCAAAGCTATGTTGGCAGACATCGAACAGCGCGGTGAAGAAGCCGTGCGCGAGTACGCATTGAAGTTCGATAACTGGCAGGGCGATTTTATTTTGAGCGATGCCAAGCGCGCTGAATTAATTGCACAGGTCCCTGAGCAGGTGAAAGAGGATATCAATTTCGCCTATGCGCAAGTTAAAGCCTTTGCCAGCGCACAGCGCGAGAGCTTAAACGAGTTTGAGATTGAAACTCACGCTGGGGTTAAGCTGGGACAGAAGGTTATCCCCGTTAATTGCGCGGGCTGCTATGTACCCGGTGGGCGCTATTCCCATGCTGCTTCTGCATTGATGAGTATCGCGACGGCAAAGGTTGCCGGTGTTGAAAAGATAGTCGCCTGCTCACCGCCTAAAGGTGACAGTATTCACCCTGCCATCGTCTATGCGATGGATTTGGCCGGCGCCGATATTATTCTCGAGATGGGCGGAGTGCACGCCGTCGCCTCTATGGCCAGAGGGTTGTTTAGCAAAGTACCGGCAGATATTTTGGTGGGGCCTGGCAATGGCTACGTTGCCGAAGCTAAGCGCCTGCTTTTTGGTGAGGTGGGTATAGACGTGTTTGCAGGACCGACAGAATCGGCGATTATTGCAGACAGTTCAGCTGACCCTATGACCATCGCCGTCGATCTGGTATCGCAGGCTGAACACGGTTATGACTCGCCGGTCTGGCTGTTTACGACAGACAGGGCGCTGGGAGAAAAAGTTGCAGAGCTCATGCCCAAAGTCGCTGCGGATATGCCCAATGCAGATGTCGTGCAGAGCGCTTGGGACAATCATGGCGAAATCATCTACTGCGAGAGCCGTGAAGAAGCTGTCGCTGTGAGTGACGATTACGCCAGTGAGCACCTTCAAGTTATCTGTGAAGACCTTGCTTGGTGGCGAGACAATTTGCGCAATTACGGCTCACTGTTTCTAGGAGAAGGGGCGACAGTGACCCACGGTGACAAGTGCTCGGGCACAAACCACATCTTGCCGACTAAGAAAGTAGCCCGTTACAGCGGTGGCCTCAATGTGCACAAATTCTTGAAAATTCTCACATACCAAGAAATCAGCGAAGAGGCGAACTTAGCTTTCAGTGCAGCGGGGTCAAGAATTTCGCGCGCTGAGGGCATGGAAGGGCATGCACGTGCCTGCGACTGGCGTCTGCGCAAATACTTCCCCGAGAAAGAGTGGGACTTTGAGGTCTACGACCAGAAGCGCTACGACTGAGCGCAGAAATCAAACGTACCGAGTGCATCAGTAATATTTACAGGGGAGCCTCCATGA
>JBMZCU010000121.1:0-8871 GCA_049613705.1 Pseudomonadales bacterium
GAAATAGTTTTCCTCACTATTTCATCGTCGCCCATTAAAATCTGGCAGCTTTGTGCGAAAATCCTTGATTTTAAAGGGCTCGCATTGGCCTGTGGCCAATGGTGGTACATGCTGTACCACATTAGTCAGCTAAATAGGTGCTGGGTTAATAAGTTTAAAAGGGATAAAGATGACAGGGACTCAGTTTACAGCGCTAGCACCAGAAGACCCGCAGATGCAGAGGGCCTTTGCCCAGACCGCTGAGACGATAGGGGATTTTGCCGCGGCCGTTGCCTTAGGTGGCTGCGAGAATTATTTGGCCAAGCTGAGGTTTCGCGATCCGGATCTCAGCGAGCAGCGCGGTGAAGATTAGTTCTTTTACCTGTGGCTGAGCGATGTGGTTTGGCACACTGAGGAGCAGATTTTCTCCGGGGCTTTTTTTGAACTGCCCGAGGGCTTTGAAAAATGGCACCGCGTGGGAGAGCGCCTCGGCTTTGATCCCGAGGATGCCTTCGACTGGATGATAGTAGAGCGCGGTGCAATGTGGGGTGGCCACACTATCCGCGTGACGCGCCAGGCGATGCAGAGCGAAGAGCAAAGGCAAGAGTATGATTCCTATATAGGCGTCACCCGCTACGAGACGGGGCTGCCGATAGGCCGGCAGTAAGAAGAAGCGCGTGTGCGCAGTTAACGATTGAAAAGAATAGAGCACTGACAGAGAGTGGCAATGCAAGAGATACAAATTTCGATAGTGGGGTTGGGCGCCAGCGAGATCGCGCAGCTGAGTGATGACGCGCTGGCATCCCTGCTCAGCGCCGAGATGATTTTGGGGTCCAAGCGCCAGTTGCGCGTGATTGAACACCTTGTTGAGACTCACCAGATCACTCCGTTGCTGCCCAAGCTGGATGTGCTCAAGCCGGTGCTCGAGCAGTACTACAATCAAGGGGTGCGCAAGGTCGTGGTGCTGGCATCGGGCGACCCACTGTACTACGGCATCGGCGGTTGGTTCAGCCGCAACTTCGCCCCCGCTCAGGTGGTGTTCTACCCTGCGATCTCCAGTGTTCAAGAGGCCTGCCATCGCCTGGGGCTGTCGCTGCAAGATGTCACTGTGCTGAGCTTGCACGGGCGGCCGATGCTCAAAATTCGCTCTGTGCTGCGCGAACAGCAAAAGTTGGTGATCTTGACGGACGCCCAGAGCACGCCGCAAATCTTGGCGCGCGAATTAATCGATGCCGGATATCACGAGGCGACAATCACGGTGTGCGAAGCCCTGGGCTATCGCTATGAAGTGGTTGATAGCTACTCGGTCAAATCGCTGCTGCGCCACCCGCGTGAATTTGACCCCCTGCATATTTCGGTCATCAGCACGGGCAAGTGTATGGACCCGCTGCCGCAGTTTCCGGGGTTTCCCGAGCGTCACTTCTTCACTGACGGCGAGGTAGGGCGCGGCATGATCACCAAGCGTGAAGTGCGCCTGGCAATTTTGTCGCAGCTGGCGCCGAAAAACGGTGAGATTATCTACGATATCGGTGCCGGTTGCGGCAGCGTAGCGATTGAGCTGAGCTACTGGAACAGTGAAGTCAAAGTCTTTGCCATTGAAAAGAACGCCGAGCGCTTTGAGTGCCTGCGTCAGAACCAGCGCCGCTTTGGCGTCGTGGCCAATCTACACCTTATTCACGGTCACGCCCCAGGTATTCTCAGCCAACTGCCACGGCCTGACAAAGTCTTTATCGGTGGCAGCGATGGCATGCTGCCTCAGCTGATCGAACGCCTGTGGCAGCAGTTGGCGATAGGCGGGCAGATAGTGGTCAGCGCGGTGTTGGAAAACACTAAGCACGATTTGGTCGAGTTCTACAATGTGCGCAAGGGCAGTGGGGATGCCAGCGTGATGACCCAGCAGATCGCGATCAGCCACGGCGACGAGCTGGCCGGGCAACTGGTATACCGCCAGGCACTGCCGGTGAGCTTATTTAGTTTCACTAAACTGAAAGAGCAGCCCGAAGTCTCAGAAATTCTCTTGGAGGATGACGCGTAATGGCGACGTTGTTCGGTGTTGGAGTCGGCCCTGGTGATCCGCAGCTGCTCACATTGCGCGCCTGTGATTTGATCGCCCAGGCCGATGTTATTTCATACTTAGTCAGCGAGTCAGGCAGTGCGCAGGCACGCGACATCGCCATCGAGGGTTTTAAGCGGGTGCGCAAGGCGCAGCAGCACATTCCCATCACCATGCCGATGTCCCTCGATCGCGCCGCGGCCAACTGCGCTTACGATGAGGGTGCGGCGAAGATCGCCACTGAGCTAGACAGCGGTAAAGACGTGGTTTTTCTGTGCGAGGGCGACCCGCTATTTTTCGGCTCGTTTAACTACCTGATGCAGCGTTTGAGCCCGGCGCACCGCGTGAGTGTCGTTCCCGGGGTCTCCTCGGTGCACGCTGCAGCGGCGGCGCTCAAGTTACCGCTGACGATGCAGAGCGAATCTTTCGCGGCGATCAGCGGGCGCCACAGCGATGCGCAAATACTACAGGCGCTGCGCAGTCACGACTCACTGGTGATTATGAAGGCCGGTGTCGCGCGCGCGCGGATTCTCGCGCTGTTAGAGGAGGCGGGCAGGTTAGACGATGCCCAGTACCTAGAGCACATTTCACGTGTGGACCAGCGCATTGAGCGCGATGTACGCATGCTGGATACGGTGCGTGGCCCCTATTTTTCACTCTTTGTCGTCACGCGCTCCCAGACGCGGCAAAGCGGTTGAAGGCGTGATAGCTTTGAGTGCGCTGAAAGCGGGGCAGCGCCTAGTCGTTTTCTCGCTGACTGAGCCCGGGCGTCAATTGGCTCAGCGCATTGCCCAGAGCTGTGGCGCGCAGGTTAGCTGTCAGCACCGGCCAAAACCTTTTGCTCAGGCTGTTGCCCAGGCGTTTCGCGCCGGGGATGCACTGGTGTTTATCTGTGCCACTGGCATTGTGGTGCGCACACTGGCACCGCTCTTGGTGGATAAATACAGCGATCCTGCGGTGGTGGTACTCGATGAGTGCGGCGAATTTGCCATCCCTCTGCTCAGCGGTCACGAGGGCGGTGCCAATCACTTGGCGGGCGAACTGGCTCAAATTTTGGATGCGCAGTTGGTCTCCACTACTGCCAAGCCCTACCGCGACCCTGTTTACGTGGCGGGTATGGGTTGTGAGCGCGGTTGCAGTACACAGGCGCTGCGCACCCTGCTGATGCACTCGCTGGCACAGGCCAAACTGACACTGGCAGATCTCAACGCGCTGACCAGCATTGATATCAAAGCGGATGAAGTGGGGCTGATAGCGCTGGCGCGCGAGCTCGAGCTGCCTTTTATCTGCTACACGCCAGATGAACTGGCGCCTGTACACGCACAGCTGGCCAACCCCTCGCAGTATGTCTACGAGACCGTTGGCGTTTACGGTGTGGCCGAATCTGCGGCCATTGTCGGCGCGGCAGCGCTGGGGGATGGCGAGGCTCAATTGCTGCTCGAGAAGCACAAGTCAGCGGTGGCAACTTGTGCGATAGGACGCAGTTACCTGAGCGAGCGAGGAGGCGAGCAATGAGTTATGAAAGTTTGAGCGTATTTATATTCACCCTGTTTGCGGTGTCCATTGTTCCGGGCCCTAGCATGATGTTGGCACTGACACACGGTGTGCGCTACGGCGCGAGACAGACACTGGCAACCGCGGCGGGTAATACCCTGGCCTCGGCGCTACAGGCGAGTGTCTCCGCGCTGGGCCTCGGTGTGATCATCGCCACCAGTGCGGCGCTTTTTGCAGCGATTAAAGTCGCAGGTGCGCTTTATTTAATTTACCTGGGCTACAAGATGTTGCGTGCAGCGCGCTGGGAACACCTTAATGCAAAGACGCATGTGCAGCAGCGAGCGCCACTTGGGCACTTATTCAAACAGGGATTCCTAGTGGCCATTGGCAACCCCAAGGCGATTGTTTTCTTTAGCGCGCTGTTTCCACAGTTTATTGATCCAGCGCTCGGCGGTGTCGGTTATTACTCGGCGATGGTTGCCTTGACGGCCAGCAGCGCGTTTTGCTGTGCAATGCTCTACGCACTGGGCGGACAACAGATAGCAACTGTGTTTACTGGGAGTGCGTTTGGGCGCTATTTCAACAAAGTCAGCGGTGGCTTTTTTATCGGTGGCGGGGTGGCGCTAGCCATGTCGCAGCGCTAGGTCATAGAGATGACAGACCTAGTTTTAGAGATGCCCCTTGGGCTTTAACAAGAGAGTGTAATGACAAAACTGTTTATTTTAGGCACGGGCCCCGGTGATTTGGCCCTGCTAACCCCCAAAGCTGAACGCGCAATTGCGGCCAGTACAGACCTTGTGGCCTACGGCCTATACCTCGATCTGCTGGGGCAGTTGTGTGACGGTAAAACCCATCACGACTTGCCCTTAGGAGAGGAGATCAACCGCGCGCGCCTGGCGCTTGATCTTGCAGCACAGGGCAAAGCCACAGCGCTGATTTCCAGCGGTGATATCGGTATTTACGCCATGGCCACCTTAGTGTTTGAGTTGCTGGATCGCCAATTGCAAGGGTTGGAGTCGAGCCCTGAGTGGCTGGATGTGGAGATCGAAGTCGTTCCCGGTATCTCGGCGATGCAAGCCGGTGCCAGTGCCGTAGGCGCGCTGTTAGGGCACGATTTCTGCACCATCAGCCTGTCGGATTTGCTGACCCCTTGGCAGAGCATCAAAAAGCGTATCGAGTGCGCCGCAGCGGGGGATTTCGTGGTCTCTTTCTACAACCCCGTCTCTAAAAAGCGCGACTGGCAGCTCAATGCTGCGCGCGATATCTTACTCACCTCGCGCCCGGCCACCACCCCTGTGTTGATTGGTCGCCAGCTGACCCGCGAAGATCAGAGCATCAAGATTATTGAACTGGGCCAGCTCGATGCCGTCGATGTGGACATGTTTACCTTAGTGAGTGTCGGCAACAGCGAGTCCAAGCACATAGTTAACGGTTCGCGCGAGTGGGTCTACACCCCGCGCGGCTACAGCAAAAATTTGGGGAAGGTATGAATAAGTCCCGCCTGTTCTCTGCGGCCAATAAAACGGCTAGATGCGCGAAAGATAGCGCAATGAATGGCCCAGTCCTTTACAAGCTGTCTGACAAAGCAGATAGCCGTTTTAGTGGCCGCCCTACGGGGCTTACAGAGCTTTGCATCTGTTGCGTTAATAGATTTCGCCGGGCAACCAGCCCAACTCAATCTATTGCCTTACAGCTCCTTCGCTCTGTAAGCCAGAGGCGGGTAGGACTTGTTCATACCTTCCCTAGTGTGAGGGTGTCATGACTGTCTACTTTATCGGTGCGGGTCCAGGCGATCCTGAATTGATGACCCTCAAGGGGCTGCGCATTCTCAAGCAGTGTCCCATCGTGCTCTACGCGGGATCCTTGATCCCGCGCGAAGTGCTGGCTGAAGTCGAGCACAGCGCCGAGGAGATCGTCGATACTGCGACTATCAACCTCGATGAGATGCAGCAGTACTACGAGCGCGCGCAGCGCGAGGGCAAGGACATCGCCAGGTTGCAGTGTGGCGACCCCAGCCTCTACGGCGCCATTGGCGAGCAGATACGTCGCCTCGAGCAGCTGGGGGTCGACTATCAAGTGGTGCCGGGGGTGAGCGCAACCGCAGCCTCGGCGGCGATGTTGGGCAAAGAGCTGACACTCTCTGGCGTATCCCAGACCTTGATCATGACCCGCTACGAGGGCAAGACCCCTTTCCCGGAGCGCGAGCGCCTGCCGCAACTGGCACAATCCGGTGCGACCTTGGCGATTCACTTAGGCGTCACTTACATCAAGAAGATTGTCGAAGAATTAACCCCGCACTACGGCGCGGACTGCCCGGTTGCGGTGTGCTATCGCACCTCTTGGCCCGATCAGGATCACGTTAGCGGCACTCTTGAGGACATCGCCGAGAAAGTCGCGGCCAAGGGCTTTAAGCTGACCACCTTGATACTGGTCGGGCGGGTGCTGGCCTGCGAAGATTTTGCTGACTCGCACCTCTATCGCGCTGACAAACCCAACATCTTTCGCAAGCGTAAAGGGGTGATTGAAGACCTCGCCGAGCTTGTCGAGAAAACACAGCAGACGGCCGATTAGGCCGCTATTACCGGCGGTGAAATCACCGCGGCAACGAACGGATGAACACTATGCAACTGAATAAAATCCCGACCACTATCGTCACCGGCTTTCTCGGCAGCGGTAAGACCACACTGCTCTCTAACGTGCTGCAACAGGCGGCGGGTAAGCGCATCGCTGTGATCGTCAACGAATTTGGCGAGCTGGACATCGACTCTGAACTGCTGCGCAGCTGTCCACTGGATTGCGATGAGCCCAGCGCAGAACTGGTCGAGGGCCAGGACGGTATCTACGAGCTGGCCAACGGCTGTATCTGCTGCACGGTAGAGGAAGAGTTCCTGCCGGTGATGGAGCAATTGGTCGCGCGTCGCGATGACATCGACCACATTCTCATTGAGACTTCAGGCCTGGCGCTGCCCAAGCCTTTGGTACAGGCTTTCAACTGGCCGGGTATCAAAGAGCACTGCACCGTGGATGCGGTCATCACCGTGATTGACGGTCCAGCCGTTGCCGGTGGACGCTTTGCCCAAGACGAAGACAAAGTACAGGCGCAGCGCCTGGCCGATGAGAGCCTAGATCACGACCCCAGCCTGCAAGAGCTGTTGGACGATCAGTTGAGTGCAGCGGATCTTGTCGTTATCAGCAAGAATGACTTGCTCGACAGCGAGGCGCGCGCCAGGGTTGAGGCTGTCGTCGCCAAGCGTGTGCCCAGCGCGGTGAAGACCACTTACGTGGACAACGGCAAGGCGCCACTGGATGTCTTGATGGGACTGGAAGCGGCCAGCGAGCAGGGTATCGACAGCGTGCACAACCACCACGATCACCACCACGCACACGGTCACGACCACGATCACGCCCACGACCACTTCGACTCCTTTGTGGTTGAACTCGGCGAAGTCGACGGCGATAAATTGCAACAGCTGCTACAGCAGTTGATCGAGAGCCAGAATATTTTCCGCGCCAAAGGTTTTGCCGCCGTGCCGGGTAAACCGATGCGCCAGGTATTGCAGGCAGTGGGCAAGCGCTTGAACAGCCACTTTGATCGCCTGTGGGCGACGGGTGAGACGCGAGCCACCCAGCTGGTCTTTATCGGCAAGGGCATCACCCAGGAGCAGGTTACCCAGACGCTGCGCGCGGCTGAGGTGTAAACGCAGATGCACAGTGGGAGTCACGTTGTTAGCCATAGAGGAGCACAGCGCTAGATGCATTTACTGGCCGCTAAGCCCGGGGGCTTTGTCGACGAAGAGGGGATTATCGATCTGCAGCAGGATCCCGCTGAGATTGTGATCTTGAGTGCAGCTGATTCACAGTTGGCAGCGCTCAGTGCAGGCCTTGCCAGCAGTGAACTGGCCTCAGCCGAGGCAGGTTTGTCGGTGCGTATCGCCAACTGGATGGCGCTGAGTAAACCTGCAGCTTACGATCTCTACGAGCACAAGGTACTACAGCACGCTACGCTGGTGGTGGTCTCCCTCCTCGGTGGGCGCAATTACTGGCCCTACGGTTTCGAGCGCCTGTGTGACTGGGCGCGCGGTGCCGGTCGCACACTGATTTTAGTGCCGGGCGATGATACGCCCGATCCTGAACTCACCGCGGCCAGTGACGTCAGCGCCGAGCAGCACAGCGCAGTATGGCGCTTTCTGCGCGAGAGTGGGGCGCAGAACAGTCGCGACTTACTGCATTACTTAGCCGCCGAGTTCTTCGCGCGTAACTACCCTTGGCAAGCGGCTAAGGCGCTGCCACGAGCACTGCTCTACTGGCCCGAGAGCACACAGAGCACTGTCACTTACACCCAGTGTTGCGCGCACTGGCAGGATGATAGCCCCGTGGTGGCGCTCTTGTTCTACCGCTCGCACTTGCAAAGTGCCAATACTGCGGTGTTCGATGGGCTAATTGCCAAGCTGATAGCGGCCGGGCTCAACCCTCTGCCGCTGGCCATTAGCTCGCTCAAAGACGAGCAGGCGATGGCGGTGGTCAACACGCTGCTCACACGCAGCGAGGCCGCGCTGATACTCAACACCACAGGCTTTGCCAGCAACCGCTCGGACGGGCCGCAGTTGGCTTCGCAGCCGAGTGATTACCGCTCGCCTTTTGCACGGGATATCCCCGTGTTGCAGTTGGTGCTCTCGAGCAGTACCGAAGAGGACTGGCAAAGCTTTAGCCAGGGGCTGCGCGCGCGGGATGTGGCGATGCAAGTGGCACTGCCTGAGTTGGATGGGCGCATCTTGAGCCGCGCGGTGAGCTTTAAAGCCGCCAGCTACACCGATGAACTGGCGCAGCTCGATGTGGTGCGCTACGCGCTGCACGCCGAGCGCGCCGACTTTGTCATCGAACTGGCGCGGCGCTACTGTACGCTTGGCGCTAAACCCAATGCGCACAAGCGCCTGGCCGTGATACTGGCCAACTACCCGACCAAAGACGGGCGCATTGGCAATGGTGTGGGGCTAGATACGCCCAACTCCTGCATTAATTTACTGCGCGCGCTGCAGCGCGAGGGCTACCCGCTACCTGAGGAGCTACCTGAAAACGGCAACGCGCTGATAGAGCAGCTGCTGCAGAGCGTGACCAACAACCCGAACACGTTGCACTATTTGGGCTGTTGGCAGAGCTTGGAGATCACCGAGTACCGGCATTTTTTCGCGGCACTGCCTACGGATGCGCAGCGCGCGGTGCTCGAGCGCTGGGGCGAGCCCGAGGCCGACATAAAAGCGCGCGATGGGCGCTTGATGATTGCCGGGATTCGCCTGGGCGAGACGTTTATTGGCATCCAGCCGGCACGCGGCTACAACTTGGATTTG
>JBMZCU010000122.1:0-8806 GCA_049613705.1 Pseudomonadales bacterium
TTTGACTATACAATGGCTGAAGCGCTACTGGCCGCCTCCTATGCAGCCATGGGGATTTGTGTATTACTGCTTATCTTCAACCTGCTCTTTGGCAAGCCCAGACGCCAGAACTGGTTCAGCGAATAGGCAACACTAACACTCGCTGCGCTTTGATGCGCATTACAAGCACACCCAAAACACGTTGGCATGCCTTTGGCTACCGGCGCACAGTGCGCACCTAATTGATACCGCACGACAGGCGAGCGCCCCGTAGACAGAGCTAATCTGGCCTCGCCCTCATATACCTCTTAGAGAATCCTTGAGAAAGCCTCTTTGAGGCTACAGCACAAGATACCAGCACCTTGCCAAACACTGATTAAGACCCTGCCCTTTCACTACGCATCTTTGACGGTGAAAAATAGTTGCTTAATAGCCACTTGAAAGCTATCGATTTACACAGCACTACACAGCGCTTGTCGGCACCGACAAAGCTCCCCGCTAAAATAAACTGCTTCAAAAAGCGCTTTTTTGACGCGGCTTTTCACTCGTACAGATAGCCGTCTGGCAAGACATCTGTTAAAATTTTGCCCCTAAAAATCACCGTCCATATTTTGCCCTTTAAAAGGTTTAACACTATGTCTAATGGTTCTACCCCCTCTCTGAGTTACAAAGACGCTGGCGTCGATATCGATGCGGGCAACGCGCTCGTCGAGCGAATCAAACACGTCGCGAAGAAAACGACGCGCCCAGAGGTTATGGGCGGCTTGGGAGGCTTTGGTGGCCTGTGTGAAATCCCCGCAGGCTACAAGCAACCTGTGCTGGTGTCAGGTACTGACGGTGTCGGAACTAAACTGCGCCTGGCGATGGACTTAAATAAGCACGACACTATTGGCATCGACCTGGTCGCCATGTGTGTCAACGACCTGATCGTTGCAGGCGCTGAACCTCTCTACTTCTTAGACTACTACGCCACCGGTAAATTGAATGTCGACACCGCCGCTGCGGTTGTCAGCGGTATCGGTCGAGGCTGTGAACTAGCAGGCGCTGCACTTGTTGGCGGTGAAACTGCAGAAATGCCCGGCATGTACCACGGCGAAGACTACGATCTGGCAGGCTTTTGCACTGGCGTAGTCGAAAAATCTGAAATCATAGACGGCACTAAGGTCAAAGCTGGCGACACCCTCATCGGTGTCGCCTCCTCTGGCCCGCACTCGAACGGCTACTCGCTGATTCGTAAAATTATCGACGTGACTAACGCCGATCTCAACCAAGACCTGGATGGCAAGCCACTGGCCGATGCGCTCATGGAACCTACACGCATCTATGTCAAAGCGGTGCTTCAGTTGATGAAAGATGTGCAGGTCAACGCTTTGTCCCACATCACAGGGGGAGGATTACTCGAGAACATTCCTCGTGTACTCCCGGACAATACCAAAGCGGTCATTGACACAAACTCTTGGCAGCTACCCGCCGTCTTTAAGTGGCTACAACAAGGCGGCAACATTGATTTTGTTGAAATGAACCGCACGTTTAACTGTGGTGTCGGTCTGGTGATCGCCGTCCCTGCCGCGCAAGCACAAGCAGCCATCGACAGCCTGACGAACAGTGGCGAGCAAGCTTGGGTTATCGGTCGTATCGACAACGCAAGTGCTGACGAAGAACAGGTAGAGCTCATTTAATATGGCCAACAAGCGCATCGCTGTACTGATTTCAGGCAGCGGCTCAAACCTGCAAGCTGTCATTGACCACATTGACAGTGGACAGATTAGCGCAGAGATCGCTCTGGTCATTAGCAACCGCGCCGACGCCTTTGGCCTCGAGCGCGCGCGCCGCGCCGGCATAGAAACCGCGTTGATTGAGCACAGCCAATTCTCTACACGCGAAGCGTTCGACCTTCAGCTGCGTGCAGCGATAGATGCCAGTGGCGCTGAGTTAGTCGTCCTGGCTGGCTTCATGCGCATTCTAAGTCAGGCGTTTGTCGAGCACTACAGCGGGCGAATGCTCAATATTCACCCCTCACTGCTGCCCAAGTACAAAGGCCTGCACACCCACCAACGCGCACTGGATGCCGGTGATCGTGAACACGGCTGCTCTGTGCACTTTGTCACCCCTGAGCTTGACGGTGGTCCCGTTGCGCTTCAGGCCCTTGTTCCGGTTAATCCAAGTGATAGTGCTGAACAGCTGCAGCAGCGCGTTCACACCCGCGAACACCTCGCCTATCCCAGCGTCATTAGCTGGTTTTGTAGTGATCGCTTGGTATGTCGTGACAATCGAGTCTATTTAGACGGGGAACTATTGCCGGCGCAGGGATTCCAACTGGCATTTGACGCCCTTTGATTGCGAGGTAAATATGGATATTTCAACAGCAGCGCGCGCAGCCATGCTAGCAGGCGCCGTACTACTTTCGAGCCAAGTGCAGGCACTGGAACCCTATCAGGCCACCTACGGCGCCAATTTCAAAATTGGCGTCAGCCTCAGTGGCAAACTCGTACGTACCTTAACGCGTAACGGAGATGGCACCTGGACGATGAATGACAACATCAGCGCCAGTGTCGCCACTATCAAGGAAAAGAGCCACTTCAAACTGGCAGGTGATGACTTCCAAACGCTCAACTACAGCTACTACGAAAAGAAACTGTTTAAAAAACGCAGCAACAAGATCAGCTTTGATTGGAATGCGATGAAGGCGACAAACAGCGCGGGAAAAACCTTTGCAATCAAGCCTCAAACTCTAGACAGCTTGAACTACCAGCTAAAGTTGCAACAAGATTTACAGCGCGGCGTGCGCGGTAAATTCAGTTACCAGTACGTCAAGAAAGACAAATTGGACAACATTGCATTTATTGAACTTGGCCAAGAGCAGATTAAAACACCTAGCGGTACGGTTAACGCCATTAAATTGCAACGCGATCGCGGTGCCAATGCCAAACGGGTGACCTATATCTGGCTCGACCCTGCTAATAATTTCATCATTACCAAGCTGCAACAGACAGAACCTGACGGCAAGAGCTACTCTCTCGTGCTGGAAAAACTACACTAACACCTTGCTGCAACCCGCTTTTCGTATCGCCCGCATACTGATCGCCAACCGCCTCCTGCAGGGTTTAACTAAGGACAAGATATGCCGCAACTCGCAGGCGACACGCTTTACCAATGGCTGCTAACGCAGGAAGACAACGACAACGACGACTTGCGTTTTTACGCATCCTACCTCATTGGACACGCCAGCTTAGCACTGGCCGATGCCCAGAGCGATGAGGATTTTTACGCCAGTATGCAAGACAATCTCAGTTCAGCGCTGGCCGTTGACAAACTCAGTGACGCAGATAGAACCGGGATCGAGAAACTGTGGCAAGCAGCCTTGCAACAGATCTGAACACAAGGGTGTAGCGGCCTGAAATACCTACGCTTTTTTTATAAATAGAAGCGTATTCTTTACTAAAAAACTAGGGTATTATTGGCCCAGCAGCTGTTCTCAGCACCCTGCGACAGGTTATAACCACAGACATACACCTAGAGGCAATATTATGATTTATCAAGTAACTAAAGCATTAGATTCTGTATTTGGCATCAAGAGCACAAGCGCTCACTGTGACGTACCTTGTGGCATCTATGATCCAATCACTAGCCAACTGGCAGCGCTGAGCGTTATCCGCTTCACTGACCAAATCAATGAATTGGCAGACAAAGAATTGACACTGGCTGACCAAGCTAAGCTATCTCGCCTAGTGGCAGAAAAAGAATCACACGCTGCAAAAGTTAAAGAAGAAGTTCGCGTTATCTGGGGCGACTACTACAAAGCAGCACAGTTTGAAGCTTGCCCAGGCACTAACGAGCTAGTTCACAACATCATGCTAGCGGGTTCTAAGTGCAAGCAGAACATCGATCGCACTGCTGGTGAAGAGCTACTGAACTTGGTTAACCAGTTCGCGGCTAACTTCTGGAAGACAAAAGGCGTTGAGACTTTCACAGCGACTTGCCCATACGCACCTGCTATGGATGTTGTATACCCTAAACTGGGCTAATACAGCACTCGACAGCTGCGCTGCCGGCGCAGCTGTCTCCTTTCCCCATGCTCTATCTAAGACGCGTTCAGGGTAACAGCATGTTACCTCACTTTATCGACGGCGATTACATCATCGCATTAAAGCGGCCACTTCAGCGCTATCGCACTGGCGATGTCGTATTAGCTGACCACCCTGTTTACCACAGCATTATCAAGCGAATAGCCTCTATAGATGGCTCGACTATCTGGCTGCGTGGCGACGGCACAGAGAGTGTCAGCACTGAACAGATGGGACCGATCAACAGCCGCCAAATTCGCGGCAAGCTGCTGTGGCATATCAAGGCGCCGCGCTAAGCGACTGCGCAACAGCAACATCTCCTAGATTAAATCTTCACACTGCACGCTCCAATCGCGCTCTGTCCCTGTGACAAACCCCACATTTTGTACTTATAAACGTGGCTACGCCCCTCTCGATGAGGCAATGCCTGGCAAAGCACCACTTTGTCTAGCTCGCACGTGCACGCACCGTTACCTCATGGCTCCTCGCGCTAGTGCAGCTGCTCAACGTCCAGATGGTAACTATCGGGATTGACGACTAGCCAGTTCTGCATCACCTCGATTAAGCTCGGCTCATCCAAGGGTTTAGTCAAATAATCATTGGCCCCCGCCTGGATACATTTCAACCTATCCTCTGGCATTGCCTTCGCTGTCAGCGCAATAATCGGGGTGTTGAGGTAATCACTCTCAGCACGTATGGCTTTGATAGTCTCGTAGCCATCGAGCTCTGGCATCATAATATCCATCAGCATCATATCAATATCATTCTGACCTTGAGCTAAAGCGAGCGCCTCCAGCCCGTTCGTGGCGATTAATACACTGACATCTAAACGCTCTAACACAGCTGAAAGTGCGAAGACATTGCTCATATTGTCATCGACGATCATCACCTTTTTACCCCTGAGCACATCACTGCGACAGAAGTGGCGCTGCAGCAATTGCTGTTGTTCGCCGGATAGCACCTCAAACATCTGATGTAGATAAAGGTTACTCTGCAACACTAATGCAGGTTGGCTTGTGGTAAGGGTAAAGACGTAGTCTTGCTGTAATTGGGCAATACGTTGAAGCCAAGCTTCGCTCAACTCTTGATCTGCGTATACAATAGCGGGCAACGCCTGCACGGATAAGTGCACCAACTGAGCCTCAAGCACGCTGTATTGGGTAGATTCGTCTATCACAATCACCGCGGCATCGCCGCCCTCAAACGCCGCCCCCCAATCGCAAACTGTCAACTCCAGCGGCGCATTCGCTAGGCAGTCGCGAAGCCATGGCTTGAGTTCAGGTATGACATGTAACTGGCGCACAGCTTGTAGCGGGCGCTCTATATCTTGGAGCAGCTGTTTAATCTCGCGCTCCTCTGGCAGCAATCCCAGTACACGATAAGCACCGGCTTGCAGTGCATGCAATTGATCTTCGCGAGCGCACATGCAGCACACGGGAATATGGCGAGACTCGATGCGACTTTTAATACGTCGCACCATGCTGGCAATAGGCGCACACGGCAGGTCAGGCGTTAAGATAACAGCACACACTGCTGACTTTGCTAACACTTGCATCGCTGCACCTACATCCGTGCAGCTCAAGAGTTGATAATCACTGCCAAGCTGCTCACGTAGTAACTCAGACACGGCCTCATCACAACCGACGGCCAATAACTGCTTTCCACTAACCGTCTCTGCTGTTACAGGTTCAGCCGTTTGTTGAGCGCTCTCGATCGGTGTGGCCACACTGGTCACCCGATCGGACTCACGTAGCGGTAAGTACACGCTAAACACAGAGCCCTGCCCTTCAACACTGTGTAAGTCGATAACACCGCCCATCAAGCTGACAAGCTGCTCACTGATCGACAACCCAAGACCTGTGCCTTCGTAGCGGCGGTTGGTCGTGCCATCAACTTGTTGAAATGCCTGAAAGATACGCGCCTGATCCGCTTCGGCAATCCCGATCCCAGTGTCGCTGACACGGTAGCAAATGGCATCGAATGCCAGCGCTTTATCACCTTTCAAAGCGTAGCCTCTTGCGGCGTGATCAACACTCAAACGCACCTCGCCGCCTGGCGTAAATTTAAACGCATTGGACAATAAATTCGCCAGAATCTGCACCAGACGCTTCTCATCGACAGCCAGTGCGTCAAGGTGCAAGTTGTTGTGCCAGCTAAAATCAATAGCCTGCTGTTCAGCCTGGGTTTTATAGCGCGCGGCCAGTTTCTCTAACACATTATCCAGTGCGACGCGCTCGTATTGAATATCGGTTTTACCGGCCTCGATTTTGGACAGATCCAAAATATCTTCAATCAAGTGCAACAGATCTGTCCCCGAGCGATGGATAATGCTCGCATAACTGACCTCTGTGTCATCGAGGTGGTTGTGTGGGTTATCTGTCAGCAGCTTGGCTAATATCAAGAGACTGTTAAGGGGAGAGCGCAACTCGTGGGACATATTTGCCAAGAATTCAGATTTGTATTTACTCGCCAGCGCAAGCTCTGCCGCACGCTCTTCAAGCACCCCACCGGCTTGCTCTAGCTGATCATTTTTCTGCTCCAGCGCCCATTGTTTATCTTCCAGTTCACGCGCTTTTAACTGCAACATCTCATTACTGTTTGCCAGCTGGCTCTGCTGATGCTCAAGAGCCTCGGCCTGTCGCTGGCTCTGCGCCAGCAGTAAATTCATCCTATCTCTTGAGATGGCGACATTCATCGCAATGCCTAAACTTGGCATGACCTGTTGTAAGAACTCCTGCTGTATATCGCTGAGCCCTCGGTACAGCCCAAGCTCTAACACCCCCTCAACACGCCCTTCATGTACCAGTGGCAAAACAGCAACATACGCTGGGTTAGCGTAGGCGATTCCGGACTGCTCGATTGAGACACGCTCATCGGTTTGTAATTTTTTCACCACTAGCGCCGGTTTGACAAAGACCTGGCCAATCAGTCCCACACCTTCAGGGTAGACAAACTGATAGCGCGTCTTGCGCGTTTCATTGTCCATCAATACCCCGTAGTGGGCGATCATCCGCAGTGCTTTACCCTGGAATTGATCCTCTTCAAAGGTGCGATACATATACCCAATAGGTGCATCTAAATAGTGGGCAATAAAGTCGATAGAATTTTTACACAGCACCGCCAAGGGCTGCTCGCCTGTAAGCTGCTGGTTCATTTCCGAGAGACCAGATTTCAGCCAGTTTTGGCCCGTGTTCTCCGCCGCTGAGCGCTTTAGGTTATCAACGGCAGCAGCTAAGGTGTCGCGAATTTGCTGGAAGTCCCCGTGGTAAGTTGCTGTTGGCACAATGAAACGCTCTTCGCTATCAAGATTGGCACTCATGCCTCGGGTCACGCTGACAATGTCGTTGAGTTGATGGCGCAGGTTGATCACCACTGCACTCAAGCTGGTTTGAATGGGTTTAAAGTCACCCACGTAAACTTGCTTTGGTGAGATATTTAATTTGCCCTTCGCTAAGTACTCACAGTGGCGCACGATATCAGTGACCACCACTTGCAGTGCACGGCGGCTTGAATTGAGCGCCTGCTCTATATCGCGGTAATCTCCTTGATAACTGTAATCTGTACTGTGATTGAGGTGCCCGTTAGCCAAATCTTCACAGGATGCTTTAATATCAGTCAGCATCCTGCGCTGGTGACTGGCTATGTCAAAAAAGGCCTCACCGAGCATCGCCAACTCATCGCGCTCACTGCGAAGTGAAGCCAGGCGCTCCTCTTTACGGTATTTGACGATATCTCCCCGCGCAAGGTCGAGCGCGGTATCAACACTCACATTGAGACGGCGGATAAACTTTCGACGCAACAGCCAGCCCACGCACAGTGCGGCACACATCAGGGCAATCCCACTGAGCAGCAGTGAACGTCTGGCCTGCACGAGGTTTTGCCGATGCGCCAACGCCGCACTGGAGGCAACACTGCGCACATCGGAGAGAATTTCGTTAATTGCCGTGAACTGAGCCGGTAATATCAAGCGGTTGATCTCACGCTCCAGCTTTACTCGCTGCCCAACGGTCTTGAGCTGCAAGGTGATAACCGATAGATAACTCTCCAGCTGATTGCTCACCCGGTGTGATGCAACCACCTGTTGTGCACCAAGTGCTGTTTCAAACGCCGCGGCCTGGGCTGCAAAAGCTGTCAGCTGCTCGAGTACTTTGTTGTGCCCAACGTGCACCGCTTTGTAAAGGGATATTTGATCGTACAGCACACGCGCACTGTGGCGCACAGCACTGGCACTGCGCGCGAGGGTGTATGACTGCGCGCTAAATAACGCCTGTTCAACACTGGCTAACTGCTTATCCAGCGCCGCCATACCCGGTTCGAAGCGCGCTCTGCTGCTTTCGATTTCTTGATCGATGGTTTTAATGAGCTGACGGTTTTTACCGGCGAAACTATGTATATCATCGACCAAACGCTCAAGCTTCAAGCGCGAGACCGCCCCTGCTACTGATAACTTATCAACTTGTTCAATCAGGGCCGCCGTATACTGCTCGGTATTCTCAATCAAAGGCCGCTTAAAAGGGTCTAGATTGAACTGTGCCTCATCGCGAATCAGCGCCGTGAGCCGCAACATATCCGTCAAAATACCCTCACTGCGCTCAAGCGCGAGTACATCGGTCACTGAACTGCGCTCGAGACGGTCGATGTTATTCAACGACAGTAAGGTCAACGTAAATAACAAGCCAACCACAGCAACGTTCAGAGCCATGAGCTGAGTATTGATTGTCGCCGGAATAAATCTAGACATCCAGGTTATCCTTGTCAGCGCA
>JBMZCU010000123.1:0-8672 GCA_049613705.1 Pseudomonadales bacterium
GCCCAAACGCCGTGCCTGAATTTCATCCCCTGTGCGTCGCGCAGCTAAAGGATTGGCCCGGCGAGGGCGGGGCGTTTGATATGGCGGCGTGCGCAACGCGCCAGGCTAACAGTGAAATACTGACCACCGCGGATGGCGTCTTCTACGCAGCGCGCGAAGGAGGGGGCTATTTTGCTTACAAGCCAATAGGCGTGTTGGATCAATCCATGGAAATCTTGTTGACCTACGACAAGGTGGTGCAAAAATCTATCACGGCGGTGTATTTCATTGGGCGTATACCGGGGCCGGCACTGACACGGGATTTTTTGACAACCGTTGAAGAGGGTGGTGACAGGTGCCAGGGTGGTGTCAACGATGCGAGGCTGATTTCAGCATCCATTCTGGAAGTGGATATCAATGCCACTGCACAGCAGATGGTGAGTTTCCTCGGCGATACGCCTACACAAGATACTGCGAGGCTTTCTTTCAACCGCGAAAGTTATCAAGCTTACGCCTGTGCTGGGACTATCACTAAACGCTATAACTTATTGGATAATCAGGTGGATTTTGCGAAAGTAACGTTTATCAGGGATGAGTCGCGCAAACGGGTTAGTCGCAGTACTCGCTGCTATGATAACCTCGTGGCGCAGACGCTAGTGCCTCCTGTAACACTTAACATGCAAGAGTATCGGGTGTTTTTAAATGACTATCACGCCCAGTGTGGTCGCAACTAAACATGCGCTTTTTACACACATCGGATTGGCACATAGGGCGTCAGTTTCACAACGTATCATTACTTGATGATCAGGCGCATGTACTCGAGCAAGTGATCCAGATTGCCAAGCGCAAAGCCGTTGATGCTATCTTTGTGGCTGGCGATATCTACGATAGAGCGATACCACCTGCGGCAGCGGTCTCCCTGCTGGACAGCGTTGTCGATCGCATTGTCAATGAACTGCAGATCCCACTTATCGTGATCAGTGGCAACCACGACAGTGCAGCACGCCTCAGTTTTGCTGCTAAGCAACTCAGTCGCAGTGGGTTGCACATTATCGCAGATCTGTGTGAGATACCTGTTCCATTAGTGCTCGATGATACTGACGGCGAGGTGGCGATCTGGGGTATCCCCTATGCTGATCCAGCGCAAGTGCGCAATGCCTTGGATGTAGAGGTCAGTGATCACAATAGTGCGATGGCGGCGGTAGTCGATAGGATCAAGGCCCAGCGTGGCCAATATCAGCGCAATGTGGCTATCAGCCACTGTTTTATTGACGGTGCACTGGAGTGTGACAGTGAGCGTCCGCTCTCTATCGGCGGCGCCGATCGAATTGACTGGCAGCTCTTTGCTGACTTTGATTACGTGGCATTAGGTCATCTGCACGGTCGCCAGTTCCGCGGTGCCGATCATATTCGCTACAGTGGTTCTATTCTAAAGTACTCTTTTTCAGAAGAGCGGCAAACCAAATCAGTGACCATAGTCGATATGGATGCTCAGGGGCACTGTAAGACAGATTATGTGCCACTGGTGGCGCTGCGTGATATGCGTACTCTCACAGGCTCTCTTGACGAGATCTTGGCGGCGGGCGCAGCTGATCCCAAGCGCGATGACTATTTACTGGTTAAGCTTAACGATGATATCGCGATTCTCGATGTAATGGGAAAACTGCGCGAAGTCTATCCCAACGTGCTGCACTTAGAGCGCCCAGGTCTAATGAAAGGAACGCAGGATGTTATGCGTCGCGCCAAGCAAAGTATGAGTGAATTACAAATGTTCGACAGTTTTTTTCAGCAAGTGGTCGGTCGTAAGTTTAGCGATCAAGAGGCGAGCTTAGCGCGAGATGTCATCGAACAGCTACACGATGATCGGGAGTTATAAGTGCGGCCCATTCGCTTAAGCATCACTGCCTTCGGACCTTTTGCCGGTACTGAGTGTGTTGATTTTACAGCGCTCGGTGAGCAGCCTCTGTTTTTAATAAACGGGGTGACGGGAGCGGGGAAAACCACCTTACTGGATGCGATTTGTTTTGCACTCTACGGCAAAACAACAGGAGATGAGCGCGAGGCGGCGCAGATGCGCTGTGATCATGCAGCTGCGGCAACAGGGACTGTGGTCGAATTTAGTTTTTCTATTCACGCTAAGGCCTATTGGATCAAGCGTTCGCCGGAGCAGTTGCGACCTAAGGCCAAAGGTGAGGGCTACACGCGCAGTGGTGCCAGTGCAGAGCTTTGGACGCTAGATGCACAAGGTGAGCCTGGTGAGTTGATCGTCAGCCAAAAAGTGACCGAGGCCAGCCGTGAAATTGAGCGGATCACTGGGCTCAATGTCGATCAATTCCGCCAGGTGATGATTTTGCCACAGGGGAAATTCAGGCAGTTGTTGCTGGCTGATTCAAAGGATCGTGAAGCAATTTTCGGCCAGTTGTTTTCAACCCAGATCTACAAGCGCATCGAGAACCAATTGCGCGATCAAGCGCTGGCACTCAAGCGCGAGGTTGGCAGGCGCGGAGACCTTGTTCAGGGCTTGCTGGAAGCCACAGAGTTAGCCGATCGCGATGAGTTGGATAAGGCACTCGCCGATTTAGTCACCGCCGTTGAACAAGCTGCGTCTGAGCGCGGGTTACTTGAAGCGCAATTGCGCACTGCACAACGTGCCTTTGAAGAGGGTAAAGTACTTTCTAGTGCATTTGATCAGGTGGCGAAGCTTGAGCGCGAGCGCGCTGCACTGAAAACTCAGCAAGGCGATATAGCGGCGGTCAAATTGCAACTGTTGCGGGCGGAGCAGGCTCAGGAAATTGAGCACCCCTACTTGCAGTACAGCGCAGTTAAAGCGCAGTTACCGCAATTACAGCAGGCGTTAGAAAAGGGTCGTGCGGAATTGGCCGCTGCCGAGCAACAACTGACGTTAGCGACACAAGCGCAATCCGAGATACCCGCACTGCGCCAGCAGCTTGATACCGCTAAAGCGAACAGTATTGCCTACGCCAAACATCGCGAGAGTGCGGCGCAACTGGACAGTGCGCAACAGGTACTCGAGGGCCGGCAAAGCGAATACAAACAAGCCGTTGAGCAGCATGCCCAATTAACAGCGCACTGGCAGTCGTTAGACGATGAGTGTCGCCAGCTTGATAGCCAAATCCAAGCCCGCTTGCAGCGCCTTGAGGGTTATCAGGATTTAGCGCTACAAGATGCTTCTCTGCAACGTCGTGGGCATGATCTGGCCGCGATTATAGCGCAGCAGGAGAATGTCCAGCTGCAGGCGCACAAGCTCAGTGAGGCAAAAGTTGCCGGGCAGCGCAGTGCGCAATTATTCCAACAGGCGCAAACCCGCAGTCAGCAGATTGAATTACAGTGGCATCAGTCTCACGTTATGCGTCTAGCGGCGCAATTGGAACACAATAGCCCTTGTCCTGTGTGCGGAGCTACAGATCACCCGAACCCTGCGAGCGGACAGGGAGAGGTGATCAGTCAAGAGCAGTTGGAACAAAGCAAAAGAGAGGCAGAGCGCGCTAGCGAGGAACTGACGGCACAGCGCGAAGCTTACGGTGGGTTACAAGCGCAGTACAAAAGCGTACAGCAGCAACTGAGTGAGCTGATCACAGGGTTTGTCGACAATTACCGTATCAGTGATGCATTTGACAGTGCAGAGCAAGGGCAGTGGCTCAGTACAGCGCAACATGAATTACAGCGTCGCCAAGCTGAGTTTCAGCAGCTACAAGTTGAACACAGTGCAGCGCAAAAGCAGCGCGAAGCACGTGCCGCTCTGGCTGAGCAGACCAAGCAGGCGCTGCAGCAGGCAAACGATGCGAGTACGCAGTGCGATAAGGCGCTTTCGCTGGCAAAAGCGCAGCGTGAGCAAGTTGCAGCGCAGTTACCTGAGGCCTTTCAAAGCCCTGGTGCACTGGATAAGGCAATCGAGATCGCGAGGCAGTCACAGCGCGAACTGGATAGCCAAATTGCACACTTGAGCGAGACGTATACACAAGCGCAGGCGGCGGTTAGTGCCGCCAAGGCCACCGTAGAAGCCCAGGTTGATGAGCTGGCGCGTATAGAGACGCAACTGCAGGGGCTCGGCACCCGCTGGAGCGAGGTTCTGAAAGAGAGCTTTTTCAAGACAGAGCTCGAGTTTTTGCAGGCGCGTATGCAAAGTGATGCACTGCTATCACTGCGTGAAAAGCTGCAGCATTTTGAGCAGCAGTGGAAACACAATGAAGGTGCAATGGAGGCTGCAAAAGCTGCTGTTGCCGACGCTGAAATGGTCGATATCAGTGCGCTTGAGCAGCAGCTAGATCAGGTTGCAGTTGCACGCAAGTGCGCAGAGACCCAGTGGCAGCAGCTGCATCAGCGCGAACAGGGGCTGTTGGCCACAAAGAAGAAAATCGACGAGGTTGAAGCGCGCAGTGCTGAGCTAGAGGCAAAGTACAAGGTGGTCGGTACGCTTAGCGATGTGGCCAACGGCCAGACCGGCGATAAGCTCAGCTTACAGCGCTTTGTGCTCAGTGCACTGCTCGATGATGTCTTAGTTGATGCCAGTGCGCGTTTACAGGTAATGAGTAAAGGGCGTTACCAACTGCTGCGTAAAGAAGAGCGCGCTAAAGGCAACAAGGCCTCTGGATTGGAATTAGAGGTGGATGATGCCTATACAGGTAAGCAGCGCTCGGTGGCAACGCTTTCCGGCGGTGAGAGCTTTATGGCGGCCCTGTCGCTGGCGCTTGGGCTCTCTGCGGTCGTACAGGCTTATGCAGGTGGAATCGCGCTGGATACACTGTTTATCGATGAGGGCTTTGGCAGTTTAGATGCGGAGTCGCTAGAGCTCGCCGTGCGCACCTTGGTCGACTTGCAGCGCAGTGGCCGAACCATAGGTGTTATCTCTCACGTCAGTGAGTTAAAAGAGCAAATGCCGCTGCGTATCGATATTCGAAGTGATCACCGCGGCTCGCATTTAAGCGTTATCGGCCACAGCAGCGCTTAAATTTGGCGCCGCTGTGGCACGGACAGCTGTCGTTGCTCTTGAGTTTGATCGGCTTTGGGGTGGTGCTGTGTGTGCCGTCGATATAGCGCCAGCGCAGTTCGCCCTCAATGGTTTCACGCACAAAGCGCGAGCGCTCAATTAGGCGGTGTAAGCGTCCGTCTTCGATATAAGAGGCGCTAAATTCGACAATACCCTCTGCACCTTCAACACCCGGCGCGTCTAGAATCTCTAAACCTATCCAGTGCAGCGATGTCGCAACCTTGATCTGTTCGGCGTCGTGTTGCGCGTTACAGCTGCTGTGATAGGTTTTAATGACAAAGTCGCTAAGCCCGAGTGCGTAAGCGCTGTATCTAGCGCGCATTAACTGCTCTGGTTGTTGTGCCAATGTGTCATCCTGGTGAATTGGCTGGCAGCAGCACTGATAGTCTAAGCCGCTCTGGCAGGGGCAGTGTTTCATGGTCGTATCGCCTAGCAAAAAGAGGCCATTCTAAACTGTCGTGGCCTGTGCAGGAAGGGTGGCAATTTTTGCCTGATAATTAACTTACTCGGTTGCTACACTCTGGACATCGTGTATCCTTGCGATGATGGCATACAGTAAGTGCTGTATGCCCTTGTGCTTTAGCTATAAAGGCATCTCAATCACATGATGTGGTTTAATGAGGGCTTTTTAGAGGTGCCCATAAACGTTAGTCCAGTAGGTTTATTTGATGAGTAACACACCCGCGGGGAGCAAGGCGTGCCCCGAAGATTACACCCGCGAAGTTGTACACTTCGACCGTCAGTTGCCCCATGCCAACGGCAGCATTCACCAGCCAATGCATCCCTCCGTGCAATATACGTTTGACTCTGTACACGATTTGATCGATGTATTTCAGGGTAAGAAAAAAGGCAATTCGCCCTACGCTCGCCAGGGAACACCAAGCACTAGTGCGTTAGAGGCCAAGCTTGCAAAAATAGATGAAGGTGTCGGTGCTGTCAGTTTTGCAACGGGCATGGCTGCGATCTGCGCTACGTTTTTGACTTTGCTTAAACAGGGGGATCACTTGGTCGCCTCTAATAATCTCTTTGGCAATACCGCGAGTGTGTTGACGACCCTTGAAGGGTTAGGGGTTGAAATTAGCATGGTCGATGCGACAGATGTGGCTAACGTGCGTGCGGCTGTGCGTGAAAACACGGCCATGGTATTTGTCGAGACAGTGGCGAATCCTGGCACTCAAGTACCTGATTTAGTGGCAATAGGTGAGCTGTGTACGCAACAGAATTTGGTTTACATTGTCGATAATACAATACTTTCAGCGTGCCTTTTTAAGCCCAAGGCGATAAAAGCTTCATTGGTTATTCACTCCTTGACTAAATCTTGCGCTGGGCAGGGACAGGCGCTAGGCGGGGTTGTGGTGGACACTGGGCTATACGACTGGCGTGGCTATGCGAATATCTTTGAAGGGTATCGCAAGGGTGACCCGAAAACTTGGGGGCTGTTACAGATCCGTAAAAAAGGCCTGCGAGACATGGGGGCGACTCTGAGTGCGCAGCAGGCTCACCAGATCAGCCTGGGGTTGGAAACCATGGAGCTGCGTTTAGAGCGTGCCAGCGATACGGCGCTAAAGGTGGCATCATTTTTAGAGCAACACCCAAAAATTGGGCGTGTAAACTATCCGTTTTTAGCTTCACATCCAGCACATGCGCTGTCTAAGCAATTATTTAGCGCAGGCTCATGGTTGCTCTCATTTGAGTTGGCTGATGATACCCACTGCCTGCCGTTTGTAGAGCAGTTGGAGACGATTATCAGCGCTACGGGTCTTGGCGATTCTAGAACCCTGATTATTCCTGTTGCGCATACTATTTTCTGGGAAATGGGAAGAGATAAGCGCCAGCAGATGGGGGTAACAGAAGGTATGTTGCGGTTGTCCGTTGGGCTTGAAAAAGCAGAGACCTTGATCGCAGATATCGAGCAGGCGTTAGCGGCACTTTAAGTAAACGCATTTTAAAAAAAGGGCGCTCTCTAGCGCCCTTTTTTATGCTTAATCCTGGTATTCCTGCTGTATCTGTAACACTTTATCTAAATTGTCCTCGAGGATCTGCACGAGTCGGGGATCGAAGTGTTTACCGGATTCATTTCTAATCAGTTTCATGGTGTCTTCAACAGTCCAAGCTTCTTTGTAGCAGCGCTTAGAGCACAGCGCATCAAACACGTCAGCAAGGCCAGTAATGCGGGCAAAGACGTGTATTTCATCGCCCTGTAGTTGGTTCGGATAACCGCTACCGTCCCACTTTTCATGATGCTGCAAGGCAATAATAGCACCGCTTTGAATAATAGGGCGTTTGGAGTCACTGAGCACTTGTGCGCCTATCATTGAATGGGACTTCATAACTTCCCATTCTTCAGGAGTGTGTTTGCCAGGCTTATTAAGAATCTGATCCGGAATACCAACCTTACCGATATCGTGTAGCGGCGAAGCGAGGCGAATAGCGTAAATTTCATCATCACTGAGCCCGAATTCACGTGCTAGAAGCTCACACACTTTAGAGACACGGATAATGTGGTTGCCCGTTTCTTTAGAGCGGGTTTCGACTGCGCCACTGAGCATGGAGATGATTTCGTTTTGAGTTTCCTCGACCTCTTGCCAGAGTCGAAGGTTCTCATGGGCGATGGCAATATTCTGGACAAAGAGTTCGATCAGGTTTTTGGCATCCTCGGAGATCTCTTTATTGGAGTGCAAATAGAGCAAACTCTTGTGGTTGTCATCAGTGGTAAAAGAGACGATAACCTCATTTGACTTGATGATGCTGTACTCTGTCTCTTTAGTGTTCATCCACTTATCGAGAATGGCCTGAGGGATAACGTTATCGGGATGTTCCCCAATGTGGGTTGAGTATTCGCCGACAGCGGCAACAACTTGCACGTTCTTGCTGGTTTGCAGCGCAGCGACACAAGTGGAGTTGATGAAGGCAGCGTTGGACTCCAGGTAGAGTAGGGATGTCAGTTGCTGTAACGCCCCGTTGGTGAACTCGTGTAAATAGCGCTCTTTAAAAATATGAGAAGACGCTTTGATAACGCGTTTGAGCTCTATACGGTTTTGGTTTAATACGGTGAGATCGCGATATGAGCGGATGCCGGAGATGACGCTAGAAAAGAGCTTCTGAGCTGTCAGCTCTGTTTTGTTTTTGTAGTCGTTAATATCGTAGTCGACAATGACTTGTTTCTCCGGTGCCTGGCCCGGTTGGCCGGTACGCAGAATAATTCGGATCATCAAATTACCGAGCTCTTCGCGGATCCATTTAGCGAGTTTTAAGCCTTCGGTATCAGTTTCCATGACCACATCAAGTAGCACGATGGCGATGTCATCTTGGGAGGAAAGTATTTGCTTGGCATCGCGACCGGAGAGTGCGGAGATAAATTTGAGTTCTCTGCCTTCAAAGCTGACATCATCTAAGGCAAAGCGCGTAACATCGTGTACCGATTGCTCGTCGTCGACAATCAGGATATTCCATGGAGCTACTTTTAAACTGTCTCGTTCGTTACTTTGATCAATCTCAACGTCATCAATCAAGAAATCATACATTTTAAAACTCCTAAATCCCACCCCTGGGTAATGTTCTTCCTGTGACCTCTATGCTAGTTGTCATGGTTCTATACTATCATTGCACCGCCGGCAATCCAATCAGAACTAGTACTAGAGTAAGGCTCAGAAAGTGTCAGTTATAGATAACACTTTGCCAAGGG
>JBMZCU010000124.1:0-8658 GCA_049613705.1 Pseudomonadales bacterium
TCACATCGACCGCAACAGCAATCAAACGCTTAACGATACGTGGCAATGCTAGTACTGGCTGAGATGTTTTGCGAAAAACGTTCGCTATCATTTACTTTTAACCTTGGCAAAAAACACTTTAATTTTGAAAACGCTGCGACATTGTCTAATGCTTTAGATATAGCTTCAAGCTTAACCTTATAATCCAAAAGTGTATTTTTAACCCTACTACATTCATCCGGAAGCTCTTCATAATGCATTCACTAGATCCAGATAAACTCAAACAACTAGAAGGAGACTTTCTTCTCCTCTATCCACAAGGCTTTAATGATCCTGCGATGCTTGCCACTATCAAGAAGCATCGTATGCCCCAGCAACAAGCATTCACTCAACAGAGCTTCCAACCAGAGGCGGCGGGGAATGTGCATACCGCAATCGACAACTTAGTCAAAGCGGTTAGTCGCTCTTCTATGATTTCCATGTTTGAAAAACCTAAGTTCAAGGACTTTGTGCGTACTCTCAACGAATATGACAAAGCTTTTCTGGTAGATGCGTTGCTAGAACAGCTCCACGGTAATCAAGCTCGCGGATTCAATGACATGCTGAGCTTGCTACAAAGCGCCAAACTCGCCAAATGGAGCTTAATGACGATAGTGCCCATCTACTTTGCACCTGATAAAGAGGCTTTCGTCAAACCGACAACGGCCAAAAACATCATCAAGTATTTTGAGCTGCAAGAATTGATTTACAAGCCCCAACCGAGCTGGGACTTCTATCGCCGCTACCGCGACCTTGTGATCAACAGCAAAGCGCTTGTACACCCTAGCCTTTCACCAAACAACGCCGCTTTTACTGGCTTTTTGATGCTGGCAACAAAAGGTAGGCTCTAAGAAAAACTCAGCGGCTGCTCTGGCTGAGGTGTACGAGCATCACCGCAGCCGATCACACCCTGATCGAAATCGATAACAGAACCACTCAACAAACCGGACTCTTCGCTAAGTAAATAAGCGGCAGCCCTCGCCACCTCCTCAGGCTTGACCAGACGCCCAAAGGGCTCTCTCGCCTCGACGGCCTCGAGCCAATCATCCGGTGCATCGTGATACGCCTTCTGCACTTGATGTTCACCGTCGGAATCCATCCAACCGATGTTCAGTGCATTAATACGAATACGATTGCGAAGCAGGCTAAAAGCGGCGTTCTTGGTCAAAGTGTTGAGGGCTGTTTTCGACGCGGAGTAAGGGGTTAAAAATGATTGGCCACCGTGCGCTGAGACACTGCTAATATTGACCATACTGCCTTCTACACTGTCGCGTATCATCAGTTTTGCCGCGCTTTGCATGATAAAAAAAGGCGCCTTAGCATTAACTGCAAACATCTGATCAAACAGAGCCTCATCAGTATCAAGTAGTCCGCCTCGGCCAGTAAATCCGGCACAGTTTACAACGCCATTGAGCGTGCCAAAAAGCTGATCGGCACGCTCAACCAAAGCCTTGCACGCCTCAACACTTTGTAGCTGTAAAGAAAAAAACACACCTTGGCAGCCAAGTGCAATCAACTCCGCAACAACTTGCTCACCGCGCTCACTATTACGTCCGGCGATTAGCACCCCTTTGGCACCACGCTTTGCCAGTAGTAGTGCCACTGCGCGGCCCAACCCTTGCGTTGCTCCAGTCACGATAAAATACTGCCCGCTAAACTGCTGGCTCAAATTTGCGCGATACTGTGTCATCTATACTCTCCGTTATGTTCTCCGTGGAATTTTTATTCCATTATATTGATTAGAGAATATACATTTCATTAATAGCGATTAGAAATCTATTTTGACACTAACAGTAGCTCGCCGCGGTCACTCAACAGCACGATACGCCCGTCATTGAGTAAGGTTAAATCGCGAATACGCCGGCCAAACTGATCCAGATGGCGCTCTTGGGTATGCGCTAAAGTAGCTGGATTTTGCCGCTGTGGTAGCGCGCTAAAGTGAAGACTACTTAAATGCTGACCTGCAAGTGCGCCGATCAGAAAGCGCCCCTGTAATGACTCAAAGTATGGGTGATCGTAAAAAGCCAAACTTGAGGGTGCAATAGAAGGGGTGTACTGCATCATCGGCTGCGCCAAACCCGCTTTTGCTTTCTCACCTACCGCAAATGGTCCCCAGTACTCTTTCCCGTATGAAATAACAGGCCAACCGTAATTTGTGCCCGCCGTGATGAGGTTTAACTCATCGCCGCCGCGCGGCCCGTGCTCCATTGCAAAGAGCTGATTGCGTTCACTGTGGAAAACCAAACCTTGTGGGTTGCGATGACCGTAGCTGTATATTTCGGGCAGCGCACCGGTTTGATCGACAAAGGGATTGTCTGCAGGTACACGGCCATCCAATTTCAAGCGTATCACACTGCCATTGTGGGAGTTCAAGTCTTGTGCACTCGCACGCTCCCCTCTATCGCCCACACTAAAAAAGACATGCCCTGCATCGTCAAAAGCTACCCGGCTGCCAAAATGACGACCACTATCACTGCTAGGCGAAGCCACCAGTAATTCTTTAAATTGCCTCAAGCGCCAGGGGGTAACGTCTCGATCGAGCACGGCACTGGCTAATGTCGTCGCACTCTTATTACCTAAAGCTTTAGCGTAAGTAATAAACAAGCGACCAGTACGGCTAAAATCAGGCCCGAGCGCCACATCCATCAAACCACCCTGGCCATGGACTTTGACTTGCTCAAATAAAGCAATCTGCTCAATACGCTTTGTAGACATATCCACCCGCAGCAAGCGCCCGGACTTTTCTGTCACCAACAAAGTATTCTCGTGAGGCACTTTTTCCACAGCCCACGGCGCATTTAAACCAGAGGCGAGTGTTTGCACCTCAAGTGCGTAACTCACACCACTTCCTGCACTGACAATCACAGCACTTAACAGTGCACTGCACACCCGAGCGAATTTTTTCAAACCAATCTCTCCTACCATCTATTACGTCGTGGCAAATACCTGCTGATGGACAGTATTACAGTGTAAAAAATCCTGCTACCGCCACAGAGAAACATGTCTACTTGCACCCACCCGCTTTCTTCGTCAGTATGTGGTCGCGGTTACTCACTCCCCCTCTATTGAAGCAAGCACACGGACGACACCACATGCAGCGTATCAGTTACTACCACGTTTTTCTGCTGATCCTGCTCTCTTTTATCTGGGGCAGCTCGTTCAGCGCCATCAAGCTCGCTGTCGATGAGCTAACACCACTGCAAATTGCATTTGCGCGAGTTCTCTTTGCTGCCCTCACTCTCTGGGCAAGCAGCCTGATCTTCACACTGAACTGGCCTCGCAAAGCTTATAACTGGGGGATTCTCTGCGCAATTGCACTTTTCAGCAGCGCGCTGCCCTTCAGCTTGATCAGCTGGGCAAGCGAGCGCGAAGACAGCTCTACTGTCTCGATATTAATGGCAAGCGCCCCTATATTTGCGGTACTCGTCAGTCACTTTTTCACCGGGGATGAAGAGCTAAACCGCTATAAAACACTTGGGGTTGTTTTGGGCTTTTGCGGCGTTTTGATACTATTAGTCCCCGACCTTAACTTCTCCGCAAAGGGCACAGCCAGTGCTAAAATAGCCACTCTGCTTGCGGCCTTGAGCTATGTCATCTCCGGTGTATTAACGCGTAAACTGACAGAAACACTGAGTGCTCAATCTATTGCCACCTTTGTTTTAAGCATAAGCACATTGATACTGGGCGCAGCACTACTCTTCGAGCCAGCCACCTTACCGAGTTCACTATCCGAAACGTCGATGATCGCCATTGTGTATCTAGGTATTATCGCAACCGCCATCGCACAACTACTACGCTACTCGCTCATCCTGCAAGTTGGCTACTCTTTTGTATCCTACATTGGTTTTTTGATCCCCGTTTTTGCCTTGCTTATCGGCGTGCTCTGGCTCGATGAATCGCTGAGTCTACTCAGCCTCTGCGCGCTCGCGCTCGTACTTATCGCTCTGGCCCTGGCCAAGCTGGGTGGCAACCGCTGAGCGCTGTCACAAAAATGTCACTGTAATCCCTCTCCCTGTGCTCTATGCTAAACAGGGAGGTAATAAAGATGCGTCATCCCTTTGCATACCCCACACGCTTTTGCCTGGCACTGTTTTCCCTGATTCTGTGCCCACTAAATACAATTAGTGCACCGCTAGAGGTTGCAAAATTTTGCCCTGGACTGCACCGCAGCACACAGCTTGGCCTGCTCGCATTCTCTATCCCTTGGTATCATAATTCGCGCAGTAAAGCAGCTTACATACCACGCGACGACGCGACAGGTATCGGTATAGAAATACATTGGTTCAACAGCGTATCCGGGCAGATAAACGGTACAAATATTGGGCATTGCGACAATTATCGGATCCTCCAATCTCGCACCACCAATGCCAGGCTCATGCATGGAGAACAAAAAGTACAAATAGATGTACCTGTTGCAATTGAATCCCCATTTTACGACCAGCCTCCAATGGAGTTCGGGCGAGGAACTCATTACACACCGAGTGATACCAGAGACAAACCATGGAGTGAACCACCTACGCGCGCCTCAACACTTGCCATCTACGACACACCTTACATAACCGATAGATTCGCCACTGAGGGGATCGATATCGCGGTGACATTTGAAACCTGTATAGTTTGCCAGCGCGCATCCCGTTACGACAGCATCTTAGGGTGTGGCCACTGGGGTTATCACCGAGAATTTATCGACAGTCAAAGCGGCTGGGCAGAGCCTGATTTCAGCGGTATCGCCTGTATGGCTCAACCGTCGATGCTTGAGCGCGCACTTAGCAACAGCGTCAATATCGACTACCCCTACTGGCTGGAGTGGCGCTAGCAAGGTATGCACTGGCCCGCCCCTGTATTTACACCTTTGGGGCAGATCACTTTACGGGCCAGTTGAACCTAGATTAACCCTAGAACCGACGCAGCTAAACACGGCCCATTTCACTCCAATACATATTTACCTAGTGAAATAATCTCTCTATGATTCTTACACTTTGGGAAGTGCTTCACACGGCTAACAGCGCGACATTGGATCTAGGAAAGCCTGTTACCACCGCCATACCTGTTCGGGTATAAGCCAACGCCTTCCTCAGTGGTGCCGTTCAATCTGCAGGGAAGTAGAGTTTTATGTCCTATCAACAAGCCGCCCACCATGCTGACTATCATACTTGGTGGCTGTGTATCGCTTCACCGCAAATCAGCTTTCAAAAAAAGGTGCGCAGCTATTTGCTCAGGCACTCAGTTATATCGCCAGACAGCGCAGAGTACAGCCGGGATATGCTGCGCAACGATTGGGGGATCGAAGATAGGTCCGCACTTCAGCAAATGATTGTCCAGCTGGCTAACTGTGAGCACCACGGTACCTTGTATTTGGAAGAGTATCGCCGCGCCAGCTTACTCACCGCGCGCGACTGGCGCGAGTATTGCGACGGCCAAGACTCCTCGCCGCTGCGCCATGCACAACTGGCACTGGTCGAGGCGACTGCCTTAGACATCGGCAGTGCGGGCATTCAAGCTTGGGACTGGTGTCGCGCCGCCTATATTACACGCGACGGATTCAACGCGGGGTGGGTCAGTGAAGAAGAGTGGGACTTCATTCACGCTTACCTCAGCGGCCAAATACGTGCCAATTACAAGAGTTGGCAGCAGTACACGAAGGCCTTCTTTCTCGGGCGCTATTTCTGGTGGTCGTTCAACGAAGAGAGCGAGCAGAGCGAAGCTCAAAGAGCCGACGCTCTGTTGCAAGGCTCACTGTACAACCATTACCACAACAGCTGTCGCGCCGCTCTTAGGGACACCGACAACCCTGCTTGGAGACTGCCCTGGCAGGGCATCGAACTCCCAACACTGGAGGCCCCACAAAGCCTGCTTGATACCCTCAATGGCGTGGAGGCCTGATATGGTTTTTTGGAACACCCTCGGCATAGCAGCCACACAAGATTTGGAGGCGATAAAAAAAGCCTACCGCAAACAACTGCGCCTGCACCATCCAGAAGAGGACCCCGAAGGGTTTGCCAAGCTGCGCAAAGCCTACGAAGACGCCCAAAACGCAGCGCGCGCAAAACCGCACCCAGCGCCTGAACGTGACCCAATAACCCCGCCCCAGACATTACAACTAAGCTCACTGCTCAGTGACACCCAGCGCTTATTCGACTACAAGGCCTACGAAGATTGGTGCTTCGCCGTAAACCAGTGCTCTATCAGTGAACAACAGCAAATCGCGTCACAGGCCCTTGAAACTCTCTTCGATGCACCTTGGTTGCCAGCAACACTGGTAGAGCTACTGTGGCAGCAACTGCACTGGGAAAGCTTGGAGCGCGGCAACGAAGAGGAGCAGCGCAAAGCAGAGTACCTGCGTCGCTGGATCGCACGTCGCGACATTTCAAGTGCTGCACAACTCAACACCCTGCCCCATTTCCAAGCCTTGGAAAGCTGCATGTTCTTCCACACCTTTACCCGCGCACTCTACAATTTTGATCTCGAATACTGCACTGCACTACTCGAAGGACATGCCACCCTTACACTCCCACTGTCGGTGCAGTTAGATTCACTCTTGAGTAGCTGCCGCGCACTCAGTTTGTCAACAACGCTTTCCAAGGGCCTGCTTGAGGCACTTTGCCACTGCTATAGCGATACGTTAGACGAGCTGGAGGACGACCGCCTTTTTCAGCTGGCCGATATCGCGTCGCAGCTTGACTCAGCACACATTGTCGATGCACTTGCCCAAACCCTGCACCAGCGCTCACACCACGATAAGCTATGTACCTTGCTGTATCACTGGCACCGTGAGCGCGCGCCTGAGCTAAGCGCTATGTTTGCTATTGTAGCCCGCCAAGCTGGCTGGTGGGACTCATCCATTTGCGCCCAACTCACCGGTTTGGATCCTCTTAACGTACCGCACTTAGCACCGAGCGCTGCCGCCTGGCTCGATGAGCTGTTGATCTACGACTCCAGTACGCAAATAGAAATCAGCACCCACATCGACAGTTTTCAAGGCCTGACAGGGAGCGCGATGGAGCATATTTGGAGTGCACTTTACGGCAGTTGGCAGCGTATTGAAGATGCGCTCAATACCCCGTTAACGATCCCTCCTGACCAAGCCCACAAGGAGAGCTGGCAACACCTCAATACACTTTTGCACAACTGGCTTACAGAGATCGAAGAAACGCTGCCCAAAGCGCCTGAAATTCGCACGATTTTAAAACAGTACGGCACAGATGAGTGGTTCGATAACTGCCCTGAATTTAACGAGCAAATGCTCGCCATGCTCACCCCAGAGCAGTGGCAAGCATGTTACTGCCGTCACATTTTACTGACTGATAACTGGTTCAACGCACTGACAGACGCCGATATCATCAGCTACGAATTTATGTCTGAACTTGAAGATCGCACGATGTACCCTGCGCCGCCAGCATGGCTGGGGCGCAAGCGCTTATATTTTCAGACACATGAACTCGCGCAGGCCTGGCAGGAGCAGCATTTCAAGGGAAGATTTGACTGGGTACTGACTTACTTCAGCTACGGGGCTATTTACCCAGAGGCACTGAGTGCTATCACAACTGAGCTGACAGAGCTGCCGCAGGCGCTTCAAACTTCACCGCTTGGGGTATTCGAGCGCAAGCTAAACGTCAATCCCACGCCGAGCGAACTCGCCCACGCATGCGAACAGTGGCCACAGCAATTTGTATTAGGCTATGAGCTGATCAGCCAGAGTACTCTTTACCGTGCAGCAAATAGCCTGGAAAGTCTTCTCGCTCTAGCCAGCACTGGTGATTGGCTAGCCCACGCTGCGCTGTGCCGCTCATTGCTAGAGCAAGAACATTTTAGCGAGGCCGTTGCGGTGTGGAATTTATTTCACTACTGCCCTGGCCGATCTCGTGTCTACGACGCGTTGAGCCGAAACCTCTACGACAGCCTTCGTCGCGCACCTGAGTTTAGCGAACTAGAACAAGATGAGTTCGAACTCAACAGTACTGAAGCTATTTACTGCTATGTGAAAATGGATAAGTCCCAGATTGCTACGCCGCTGCAGATGGAAGAGCTCAAACCAGAAAAAGAGGCAAAGCCCTTTATCTACCCTATGTGCTACCTATTTAGCTTGATGGCTCACGGATTTGACAAGCAAGGCTTCGCTGAAAAAAAACTTGCGCAGTTAAAGGGCGGCAACCATAGCTCCCCTTTACATAACGGTATATGCCAACTGGCGCAAACGTGCTTTGACCACTGCATTCGACAACAAGTGCAACATGATAAAACCAATATCACAGCACTGAGACCTGGCAAAGGAAAAGTAGTCAGCCTTTGTGTGCTGCTCTATGCAACACTAACTCTGTATTGGCCTAAATCCTCGCCCCTAGAAGCACTCCAAAAAGCATCGGTTGAACCGGACCTTTCAGACGCTCCCCTTGTCGTCTCTGTTTTACTCTTCATCTTCCTGGGCATACATTTCTACAACACAGTTCCCAGGGGAATCAGAACGTTAAAAGCGATAACCCGCTATAAGCGCTTTACCTTTTTCTTAGGTTTAATGATTTTATTCACGAGTGCCAACCTATTTATTTTGTCCTTTTGCCTGCTACAGTTCTCGTGTCTGTACTTTAATAGTAGAACCAATACTAAACATGGCTGGAACCCCAACGTCTACGAGCAAACTCA
>JBMZCU010000125.1:0-8658 GCA_049613705.1 Pseudomonadales bacterium
GCTAGCGACCAACACAGCTGGAGCTTCTGCTTTAGCCATCAGTTTCAGGTAGTAGAGGCCCAGGGAGCACTGTTTACCTGGTGCAGCAGCATTGAAAAACAGAGTGATGATTCACGCTAACGCTGCATAGCCTGCCCCTGTGGTGCTTCATCTGCAATAAGGCACAGTGACGGCCTATTCACACACGCTTTACTATACTTTTGAGGCGACAGCAGAGGTTGCTATCGAGCGGCTTAACAGTGCAAATATATCTTCGCTGCTCAGTGCTCTACTGTACAAATATCCTTGATAGAGCTGGCAGCCGTGCGATTTTAGAAACGCCAATTGGTGTGGTTTCTCAACGCCTTCGGCAACAACTTCCAACCCCAAGTGACGCGCCATGACCATAGTCGTTTCCACAATGGCGGCATCGTAACCATCGCGCGGCACCCCTTTAATAAACGATTTATCGATTTTAAGCGTTTGTACCGGCAGGTATTTAAGGTAGGCCAGCGAAGAATAGCCTGTGCCAAAATCATCAAGCGCAATCTTGACGCCCAACTCCTTCAGTTGCTTCATCTTTTCGGTCGTTACGTGAATATCGTGAACAGCCACCCCCTCTGTGAGCTCCAGTTCAAGCTGCCCAGGGGCTATCGAAAACACGGCAACGGCCTGGGTAACTTCGTCGATAAATTCTGCCATGCGAAATTGGTTGGCGCTGACATTGAGCGATAAGCAAAGATCGCTGATACCTTGATCCGACCACGCACTGATCTGCCGGCAGCCCTGACGCAAGACCCAGCGCCCGACTTCGACAATCAAACCGCTTTCCTCTAAATAGGGAATAAAGGCATCGGGGTTGATCATGCCGCGCTGCGGGTGATTCCAGCGTATCAGTGCCTCGAGTTTGACGATGCGCTGGGTTTGAATATCTATCTGCGGTTGGTAGTAGAGCTCGAACTCACGCATTTCAACTGCGCGGCGGATCTCGCCCTCGAACGCTTGTTGGCGCAAGTTCTGACGGTCGATATCACTGTCGTAGAACTGCACGGTATTGCGCCCTTTAAGCTTACTGCGGTACATCGCCGCATCGGCAAACTTGAGCGCGTCATCCTTGAGCATACGCTCAGCGTCGAGCTGCACAACCCCAATACTGACACTGATAGAAAGATGAACGATCCCTACGGTCATACGCCGGCTAACCCCTAGGCGCAGCTGTTCGGCCAGTGCTTCAAGCTGTGCTTGCACCGACGCTTCACCGCTATCAGGTAAATTCAGCAGCACACAAAACTCATCTCCACCAATGCGCGCCGCCACAGCATTGTGCGCTTCTAACTGCGAGAGCAGCCGCTTGCCAACCTCGCAGAGCACGGCATCACCGATAACATGGCCGTGTAAATCGTTGACGCTTTTAAAGTGATCCAAATCGATATACAGCAGCGCACAGCACTTACCTGGCTCGGTCGGTGCATTGAGCGCTTGCAGCAACATACGCCGGTTGGCAAGGCCGGTCAGCGCATCGTGATAGGCCATATGGGTGACTTTATTCTCAGCTTCCACACGCTGAGTAATGTCGGTCATAGTCCCGGTCAAACTAGAGAGACGACCAATGTTATCTCGCGTGGCGCGACAGGAAAGCTCAACCACCCGCACCTGCCCTGAGGACTGCTTAAGGTTCAATTGCAGACAAATCTCTGGCACCTCGCCACTGAGCAATTGCCTGAACTGCCACTGAGCGACACCGGCGCCCTGGGCGTCGAAAAACGCCTCGAAAGAGCGCCCCAGAGACTGCTCCACACTGACCCCAGAGAGCACTTCCCAAGAAGCGTTTAAGAATGTCCAGCAAAATTGGCTGTCCAGCTGAAACACCGTATCGCGCAGGTTGCCAACTAAATCGGCATAGCGCCGCTCTGATGCGAGCAACTCCTCGATCAGTTTATTCTGTGCCTGCGCCAGCGCCTCGTTGACGCTGATATCCGGTGATTTGGTCATTTAACGTAAATCGCTGATCAGCTCTGCACTGCTGGTTACCCGGCTGTAGAGTGGCATTATTTGCTCGAGATAGTAGCTTTGCTCAAAGGGCGTACGCGCCAGTATTGCATCGCTCAACATCGTCACTTTGTAGCCCAAATCCAGCGCCTCTCGCCCGGCGGTATCAATGCACAGCGAAGTCACGGCACCGGCGATCACCACGTGCTCAATTCCCCGGCTCTGCAACAGTTCACCGACATCGGTATTGGAGAAGCAGTTGAGCCCGCGCTTGCCTGGCAAAGTGCGTATTTGCTCGCCGTAGTCGGCGATGGCATCAATCGAGCACGCGCCCCAGCTGCCCTGCTTGAAAGCCCCGTTCTCCTTGATGATCTGCAGTATTCCGATCGGCTCGTCTAACTCGGTATAGCCCTCGGTAAATTGAATCGGCGTAGAGACCACTAGCATGTCCTTTTGCATAAAGGTCGCCAGCAGTTCGCGCAAGCTAGTGACAGCCGTATCCAGCTGCCCTTTATCTTCAAACACCCCGTTGAGGATGCCCTCGGGATGAAAGTAATCGTTTTGAAAGCCAATCAAGAGTAGCGCGGTATTAGATTCGTTCACAGCTAGACACCTCCCTCATCTGTGCGCCTGACTTTGCGTGGGCTGCGTACACTTACCGCGCCCAGCTTATTTTCCGTTCATCTTTAGTATAGTGAAAATTATTATTTTAGCTCGCGCTTTTCCATTTAAGAGACGAAGAAAATCACTGGAGCCAGATTTTTCAGTCCTTGGGGCCAGTATTTGCATCGTTAAAATATTATGTCTATGATAGCGCCACGTTAGTCGGGGGGCCCATTGGGCTGAGATGGTGTGATGACACACTGGACCCGCAGAACCTGATCCAATTAACATTGGCGTAGGGAACTAACTTGATCGAGTCTCCCTCGATCTAAGGGTGTCCACGCTATCTTTAGGATTTTAATCGTGGCACCTACAAACAATTCTTCTACGCCTATCGTCCTCAGTATCGCTGGCTCCGACAGCGGCGGCGGCGCGGGTATTCAAGCCGACATCAAAGCTATTTCTGCAACGGGCAGCTACGCCTGTACTGTAATCACTGCACTGACTGCGCAAAACACCTTAGGTGTCAGCGCGATCGCCAGTATCGATCAAGCCTTTATCGAGCAGCAGTTCGACGCAGTGTTCAGCGATATCGCCGTCAGCGCGGTTAAGATTGGCATGCTTGGCGACAGCCAAACTATAGAGACCGTCGCCAGCGCACTGAAGCAGTACCGCCCGACGACTGTGGTACTCGATCCTGTGATGGTGGCGACCAGCGGCGATATGCTGTTGCAAAACAGCGCGCTGCAAACCTTAATCACGCGCCTCTTACCACTGGCCGATGTGATCACCCCAAACTTACCCGAGGCCCTGGCAATGCTAGGCGAGCCCACGGATAAGCGCATCGCCGACAGCGCTGAAATGGAACAGCTGTGCTACCGCCTCGAAGCGCTCGGCGCCAAAGCAGTACTGATAAAAGGCGGCCACAGCGACGAATCGCAGAGCACCGACTACTTTTACTACCGCGGTGAAATCTGCCGCTTTAGCGCTGCACGCGTCGACACCCAAAACACTCACGGCACAGGCTGTACCCTCTCCTCATCGATCGCCTCATACTTGGCCCAGGGCCAGCCAATGCCCCAGGCCATCGACAGCGCCAAACGCTACATCAGCGCGGCGATAGCCAGTGCCGATCAACTGCACATTGGCCAGGGGCACGGTCCTGTGCACCACTTTTTCCACCTGGCGGCTCCCTTGTAATGTCGGTCTCTATCTCACTCGAACAGGTTTCACTGCACTATGCCAGTGCGCCGCAGCCGACCTTTAGCAACTTGAACCTTACCCTGCCCAAGCATCGCTGGACCTGTATTCTCGGTGCCAGCGGCTGCGGCAAAACCAGCTTGCTGCGCTTACTTGCGGGCCTTATCGGGCCTGAACACAGCCTCAGCGGTAAGATTTTGTGCAGCGATGGGCTCGCGCTGCACGGGCGAATCGCCTACATGGCGCAGCAGGATTTACTACTGCCCTGGCTAAATGTCGTTGATAACGTCTGCTTAGAGTCAAAGCTGACGACGGGCCGTGTCAGCCGTGAGCATCGCCAACGCGCCACTGAACTGCTCGCGCAGTTAGGGCTTGGGCATGTCAGTGAGCACGCACCCGAGCAACTTTCCGGCGGGATGCGCCAGCGTGTCGCCCTGGCTAGAACCTTGATGCAAGACACCCCTGTGGTCCTGATGGATGAACCCTTCTCCGCGCTCGATGCGGTGACCCGCTACAAGCTGCAGGACCTTGCGGCCAGCGTACTCAAGGGACGCACGGTGCTCTTTATCACCCACGATCCGCAGGAGGCTCTGCGCCTGAGCGATCAACTCATCTTGCTACACGGCGACAGCAAACTGCTGCCACTGCCTTGCCCTACAAGTGAGATTCCCAGGCCAATAGATGCAGAGCTCGGGCAGTACCAACAGCAAATTCTGCAGCAGATACAGGTGAATCATGAGCACTAAATCCTCACGCCCTACCCTCTCCTTCGCGGTGCGTCTGAGTGTGACAGCACTCGTTTTACTCGGCCTGTGGCAAGCAGTAGTTAGCTTGTTTGAGATGCCTCCTTTTATTTTGCCAGGCCCAGGTCTTGTAGCAACTAAACTGCTCGCCAGTTACGAGCTACTGTTTCGCCACAGCTTGATTACTTTTAGCGAGATCGTGCTGGGGCTGCTGCTCGGGCTTTCGATGGGGATGTTGTTTGCCCTGCAAATGCTGCTCTTTAAACCCGTGCGCTACTGGCTGCTGCCAGTGCTAGTCGCCAGCCAGGCTATCCCAGTGTTTGCCCTGGCACCTATTTTGATGCTGTGGTTCGGCTACGGCATGCTCTCTAAAGTCGTAATGGCGGCACTGATTATCTTTTTCCCGGTCACCACAACCTGCTTCGACGGCCTGCGCCACACCCCCAGCGGCTATTTGGATTTAGCCAGCACTATGGGGGCGAGCAAGTGGCGCCAGCTGTGGCACATCCGCCTCCCCGCCGCGCTACCCACCCTAGCCTCGGGGATTCGCGTTGCCGCAGTGGTCGCCCCGATTGGCGCGGTAGTCGGTGAATGGGTTGGCTCGGCCGGTGGTCTGGGCTATCTCATGCTGCAGTCAAACGCGCGCATGCAAATTGCAGATATGTTCGCTGCGCTCTTTATCCTCGCACTGTTCTCTATCGCGCTGTACTACAGCACAGATCTGTTGCTTAAAAAGTTTATTCCCTGGCACCGAGAGCACTCGGCGCACTAATTACCTTCAACCTGAGAGAAAACCATGAAAAAAATCCTCGCCGCGCTATCCATCGCACTTCTGAGCCAGCAAGCGCTGGCACAAAAAGTTACGCTGATGCTCGACTGGTTCGTCAACCCAGATCACGCTGCTATCATTGTCGCCAAGCAGCAGGGGCTGTTCAAAGAGCAGGGTATCGAGCTGGAGATTCAAGAACCTGCCGACCCTAGCACCCCACCTAAGCTTGTCGCTGCGGGCAAGTACGACTTGGCCGTTAGCTACCAGCCACAGCTGATCCGCGACGTGGTTGAGCAGCTGCCACTGACCCGCGTCTCCACTCTGGTTGCCACACCGCTAAACACTGTGATGGTACTGGCAGATAAAAACTACAACACCCTGGCAGATCTCAAAGGTAAAAAAATCGGCTACGCTTTCGATGGCGGTCTCGTCGATGCCACGATTGGCACTATGCTGGCCAAAAACGGCATCTCTATCGATGATGTCGAACTTATCAATGTCGGCTGGTCACTGTCTGCATCACTGGCCTCTGGAAAAGTTGATGCTATCTACGGCGCCTACCGCAACTTTGAGATGCACCAGCTTGCGATGGAAGGCTTCAAAGGCAAAGGTTTCTACCTCGAAGAAGAAGGTGTGCCACCTTATGACGAGCTGGTTGTTGTCGCCAACAGCACTAAGCTAGATAAGCCTATGCTCGCTAAATTTAACCGCGCACTGGAACTGGCTACCCAGTACAGCATCAACCACCCAGACGAAGCTTGGGACCTGTTTAAAGCCTATGGCGACGGTCAAAAGCTGGATACTGAACTCAACCGCCTAGCCTGGAAAGATACCCTTGTTCGCCTGGCACTGCGCCCGCAAGCTGTCGACAAGGCGCGCTATGATAACTACGCGCAATTCTTAGTCGATCAAGGTGTGATCAAAACTAAGCCAGACACTGCGACTTACATCGTCGACAAGTTCTAAGCTCTAGGGCCCCTTGGCGCTGCCTGCGCGGCGCCCATTATTTGGAAGCATAAAATGAACACGCAACAACTGATTGCAGGCTGTCAAAAAGAGTGGGACGAGTACGTACACCACAGTTTTACACGCCAGCTTGCCGATGGCACCTTAGCTAAAGAGTCATTTGCCCACTACCTCAAGCAGGACTATCTCTATTTGATCCACTACGCGCGCGCCTTCGCACTGGCAGTATTCAAGAGCGATACCCCAGCGCAGATGCGCGCCAGCATGCCCTCGCTCGGCGCGCTGGTTGAGCACGAGCTATCGCTGCATATCGACTACTGCAAGAGCTGGGGCCTGAGCGAAGACGATGTACAGCAGATCCCAGAGGGCGTGGCTACTGTCGCCTACACCCGCTACTTGATCGATGCCGGCCTCAAGGGCGATCTGGCTGACCTCTACGCCGCACTCGTGCCCTGCGCGCTGGGCTACGCGCACGTCGGTCAGTGGATGGCAGAATCTGGCGATCGCTCGGCGAACAACCCCTACGCCAACTGGATCGACATGTATGCCGGTCGAGAGTACCAAGAGGCGGCGCTGGCCACTACTGCCTTCTTTGACTCGCTGATTGCTGAAATCCCCGCGGACTCGGAGCGCGCTGCGCGCCTGCAGGCGCACTTCACCACCGCGACGCGCATGGAAATCGCTTTCTGGCAGCAGGGTTTAGACCTCAGCTGTTAAGCTCCAACTGAGGGCTGTGCCCTCAGTTATTCCCTCAACGACTGCCTCAACTACTGCCTCAATTATTCCCTCGACTTTGCAAACACATTGCACATCTCTGCCTTCTACCCTATCTGCGCCGCCTCAACGCTTTCGCCCCTCAGTGCACACAGGTATAATCAGCCCTTTTTAATTGCCTGGCAGGACATTTATGACTGTTCGTACTCGAATCGCCCCCTCTCCGACCGGTGACCCACACGTTGGCACTGCGTACATCGCCCTATTCAATCTCGCGTTTGCACGCCAGCACGGCGGCAAGTTCATCTTGCGTATTGAAGACACCGACCAGACGCGCAGCACGAGCGAATCGGAACAGACTATCCTAGACTCCCTGCGCTGGCTGGGCCTTGACTGGGATGAAGGTCCGGACAACGGCGGTGAGTTTGGCCCCTACCGTCAGAGCGAGCGCAAAGATATTTACGCCCAGTACGCCCACCAGCTAGTCGAGCAGGGAGATGCTTTTCACTGCTATCTAACCGCTGAAGAACTGGACGAAATCCGCGCTCAGCGCAAGGCCGACGGCCTGCCCGCGCCGATGCAGCAAGATGCACTGGCACTGAGCGATGAAGAAGTGGCCAAGCGCAAAGCCGCCGGCGCCCCCTACGTCATCCGTATGAAAATCCCGAGTGAAGGTGTCTGTACTTTTGAGGATATGCTGCGCGGTACAATTGAAATCGACTGGTCTATGGTCGACTCGCAAATCCTGCTTAAATCTGACGGCATGCCCACCTACCACTTGGCCAACGTAGTCGACGACCACCTGATGCAAATCAGCCACGTCATCCGCGGCGAGGAGTGGATCAACTCGGCACCTAAACACCAGTTGCTCTACAAGTACTTCGCCTGGGATATGCCGACACTGTGTCACATGCCACTGCTGCGCAACCCAGACAAGACCAAACTCTCTAAGCGCAAAAACCCGACCAGCATTCTCTACTACCAGCGCATGGGCTACCTGCCACAGGGGCTGCTCAACTATTTAGCGCGCATGGGCTGGTCCATGCCGGATGAGCGCGAGAAGTTTACCCGCGATGAAATGTTCGCCAACTTCGACATCAAGCGTGTCTCCCTGGGCGGTCCAATTTTCGATCAGACCAAGCTGAGCTGGCTCAACGGTATCTGGCTGCGCGAAGAACTCAGCGCGACAGACTTTGCCAGCGCCTACCAGCAGTGGGCGCTCAATCCCGAGTTCCTGATGCAGATCGTGCCGCTGATTCAACAGCGCGTGAACACCTTCTCCGATGTCGCTCCGCTGGCCGGTTTCTTCCTCGCGGGAATGCTGGAGCTAAGTGACGAGGACTTTGCCCACAAGTCACTGGAAAAGGACGATGTGCGTAAAATTCTGCAATTTAGCGCCTGGCTACTCGATGCAGAGACCAACTGGGACAAAGGCCACCTCTTCGCCGAGCTCAAGGGACTGGCCGACAAGATGGGCTTTAAGGTACGTGATTTCCTCAGCCCTATCTTTGTCGCCATCGCCGGTACCAGCCAGACCGTATCTGTAGTCGATTCAATGTCGATTCTAGGTCCTGATATGAGCCGTGCCCGCGTGCGCCACGCACTGAATATCTTGGGTGGCCCTTCAAAGAAAGAAGCCAAGCGCTGGGAAAAAGAGTTCCGCGCACTTTAAGGCACCTCTTAGCACCGCAGACC
>JBMZCU010000126.1:0-8627 GCA_049613705.1 Pseudomonadales bacterium
CTTGTCGATGGCAACATAGCACCTGATGTTCCCTATCCTTGTACTACTGTCGTCAAGGGAGATGACAAAGTTGCTGCGATCAGTGCAGCTTCAATCGTTGCCAAGGTTGTCCGTGACAGTGAGATGCTAACCCTTGATGAAAAGCATCCTGAATATGGCTTCGCTAAACACAAAGGTTACCCTACTAAGGCGCATTTCGCGGCGCTAGAGGCGCACGGTGTATTACCTGAGCATCGCAAGAGCTTCAAACCTGTCCAGCGTATCATTCAACTTTCAGCTAATTAAGTCGACACTATTATGAGCAATGCATTCGTCCACCTGCGTACCCACACGGAGTTTTCTGTTGTCGAAGGGCTGTGCCGGGTTAAAGATTTAGTTAAGGCGGCTAAGAGTGCGCAGATGCCCGCGGTCGGTGTGACAGACCACACTAACCTTTTTGCACTTGTAAAATTCTACAAGGCTGCCACTGGCGCAGGGGTTAAGCCGATATGCGGCGCGGACCTTTTAGTTGTCAATGATGACGCCTTGGCAGAAGAGCCATTTCGGGTCTCACTGTTGATTCAAAGCGCCAAAGGTTATCGCAACCTGATGGAGCTTATCTCACGTGCTTTTGAGCAAGGCCAGAGCATTGTGATTGACCGTGCAGTGGTCAAGAAAAGTTGGTTATTCGAAAAGCAAGAGGGTCTGATAGTGCTCTCTGCGGCGTGTCACGGTGAACTGGGACGGGCCATTTTACGCGAGGACAACACAGCAGAGCCAGTGCTCGAAGAGTGGCTGAGTGTATTTGGCGATCGCTTTTATATCGAGCTACAGCGCACGGGTCGTCGCGGTGAGAACGAGCTTATTGATGCCAGTGTAGAGCTTGCGGCACAGTACAACTGTGCTGTTGTTGCCACCAATGACGTGATGTTCGTCAACGAGACGGACTTTGAGGCGCACGAGGCGCGTGTCTGTATTAACCAGAGCCGTGTGCTAGACGATCCCAAGCGGCCACGTGATTATAGCGAAAAGCAGTTCTTTCGAAGCAGTGAAGAGATGATTGAGCTGTTCTCCGATATCCCAAGCGCTATCGAGAATACGCTAGAAATTGCCAAACGCTGTAATATTGAAGTCGATTTAGGGACTTATTATCTACCTAAGTACCCAATCCCCGAAGGGATGTCGATGGATGAGTTCTTCCGCGAAGTTTCAATAGAGGGGCTTGAAGAGCGCCTACAGATTCTGCTGGATGAAGAGGCCGATGATTACGAAGAGCAGCGCCAAGCGTACTTCGATCGTTTAGAGTTTGAACTCGATATTATTATTCAAATGGGTTTCCCCGGCTATTTCTTGATTGTCATGGACTTCATCAAATGGAGTAAGGAAAACGGGATACCCGTAGGGCCTGGGCGTGGGTCCGGTGCAGGGTCTCTGGTTGCCTACGCGCAGAAAATCACCGATTTGGATCCCCTTGAATACGACTTGCTGTTTGAACGCTTTCTCAACCCTGAACGTGTCTCGATGCCTGACTTTGATATCGACTTTTGCATGGATAATCGCGATAAGGTGATTGACTATGTAGCGCGTACTTACGGGCGTGATGCGGTATCGCAGATAGTCACATTTGGTACGATGGCGGCTAAGGCGGTCGTGCGCGACGTGGCCCGTGTCCAAGGCAAGGCGTTTGGTCTTGCAGATAAGCTTTCCAAGCTGATCCCCTTTGAAGTGGGGATGACGCTTTCAAAGGCAATGGAAGTAGAGCCTGCGCTGGTTGAGTTTGTGAAGGGCAGCGAAGAGGCCCAAGAAATCATGGAGATGGCCTTCAAGCTAGAGGGTGTTACCCGTGGTACGGGTAAGCACGCCGGTGGTGTTGTTATTGCACCAACTAAGCTGACCGACTTCTCAGCCACGCTCTGTGATGCCGACGGCGCGGGTTTGGTAACCCAGTACGATAAAAATGACGTCGAAGAAGCCGGGCTGGTTAAGTTTGACTTCTTAGGCCTGCGCACGCTCACAATTATTGACTGGGCAATGGAGACCATCAACGCGGTTAAACAAGCGCGCGGCGAAGAGCTGTTGGACATCGCGCTGATTAACTTAGAGGACTCTGAGACATTTGACTTACTGCAATCTGCAGAAACCACGGCGGTATTCCAGTTAGAATCGAGTGGAATGAAAGATCTGGTTCGTAGGCTTTTGCCGAGCCGCTTTGAAGATATCGTGGCACTGGTGGCGCTATTTCGCCCAGGGCCTCTTCAATCGGGGATGGTGGATGACTTTATCAACCGTAAGCATGGCCGCGCTGAACTCGCCTGGCCGCACGCCGATTATCAGCTCGATAGCTTACAGCCGGTACTTGAGCCAACCTACGGTATTATCCTCTATCAAGAACAGGTTATGCAGATCGCTCAGGTCATGGCGGGTTATACACTCGGTGGGGCAGATATGCTGCGCCGTGCCATGGGTAAGAAAAAGCCTGAAGAAATGGCCAAACAGCGGACCATATTCCTTGAAGGCTGTGTGGAGCAAGGGATAGATCGAGATCTCTCAGGTAATATTTTCGATTTGGTTGAGAAGTTTGCCGGTTACGGTTTCAACAAGTCTCACTCTGCCGCTTATGCGTTAGTATCGTATCAAACTGCGTGGCTTAAGCGTCACTATCCTGCGCCTTTTATGGCTGCTGTTATGTCTTCAGATATGCAGACGACAGAGAAAGTGGTTGTGCTTGTCGAAGAGTGTCGCAAGATGGGGATCCCGCCTGCGCTACCCAATGTGATGACCGGGCAGTACAAGTTCACTGTCGATGAAACGGACACCATCATTTATGGTTTGGGAGCTATAAAAGGGGTCGGTGAGGGCCCGATAGAGGCAATTATCAGTGCGCGCGATGATGGCCAGGGTGCATTTAAAGATCTGTTTGATTTTTGTGAGCGCGTCGGTGCGAAAAAGCTCAATAAACGTGTATTAGAGGCGCTTATTCGCTCGGGAGCTGTCGACGATTTAGGGCCTAGTCGTGCGGTCATGCTCGCATCAATTGGTGATGCGCTTAAAGCGGCCGATCAAACAGCAAGAAACCAAGATGCTGGTATGTTTGATCTCTTTGGCAGCGATGATACCGAGCAATCGCGCGATCCTTTTGAGGAGTACCGCAATGTCAGAAATTGGTCGGATCGCGAGCGCCTAAACGGTGAACTTGAAACCTTGGGCCTATATTTGACAGGCCACCCGATCGATGAATACGAGCGCGAGCTTAAATACTTTATCAGCAAAAAAATTGCGGATGTGGCTCCCGCGCGTGGATCCGTGCAGAAATTAGCGGGTTTGATTGTTGATCAGCGCGTGATGAAAACCAAGAAGGGGGACAATCTATGTTTCCTGACCTTAGATGATAGATCAGCACGTATTGAAGTAACGCTCTTTGGCGATGTGTACGAAGCACACCGCGAAGTGATTAAGAAAGACACTGTCGTTGTGATGGAGGGCGAGGTCTCTCACGATGATTACTCTGGAGGGCTCAAGGTTCGCGCCAATCGTTTACTCAGTGTACCGCAAGCACGTGCTCAATACGCGCACTCGGTGAAGGTGCGCTGTGATCGGGGCAACTTTAAGGGGCGAAAGTTGAGCGCTTTAAAGCAGCTGTTGCAGGGGCATGTGAACAATCAGGGACTGGCTTTGGCGCTTGATCTCGACATTGGAGAAGCCAACGGGTTACTGACACTCGGGGATGCCTGGCGAGTGGATGCCAGCGATGAATTGATTATCGCGCTGACAGAGTTTTTCGGTGAGGGAAGCGTTAAGCTGCATTATCTGTAAGTTGCGTGCACTGAGCGTTCCTCGCACAAGGTAAACCAGGCCGTTTGGATAATTGGTGGCATGATTTACGATGACAGTAGCAGTAGCAGTAGCAGTAGCAGTAGCAGTAGCAGTAGTAATTGACTGGGAAACTGTCTGTGTAGCTAGCACTAAGCCCGGTTGCAAGTAAGGTAAAATTATCAGTGATTCAAAGGGCGGTTTTGCAGTCTACTGGCCGTTAAATTGTCTCACATAGCCGCCTAGATTGACCCGCTCTGCCCGGTCTTGCGCGGTGAGAGATTTAATCTCGGTTAAAATTACCGCTTTGACTAGTTAAATTGAGACTAGATCGGTAAAATTGCCGATTCGATAGATACAGAGAACGGAATAGCAGATGAATCCGAACTATTTAGAGTTTGAACAGCCCATTGCTGAGTTAGAGACAAAGATCGAAGAGTTACGACTAGTTGGCGTTGATACTGAGATAAATATCAGCGAAGAGTTGGCCAACCTCGAAGAGAAAAGTCGGAAGCTGACAGAATCTATTTTCAGCGATCTCTCGGCGTGGCAGGTATCGCAGATCTCGCGTCACCCACAGCGTCCATACACCTTAGATTATATCGACATGCTGTTTGAGGATTTTGAAGAAATCCACGGTGACCGTCACTACGCTGACGATGCAGCACTGGTGTGTGGCATGGCGCGTATTGCAGGTCGTCCTGTTGTGGTTATCGGTCATCAGAAAGGCCGCGATGTTAAAGAAAAAGTAAAACGCAACTTCGGTATGCCCCGTCCAGAAGGCTACCGTAAAGCACTGCGGATCATGGAAATGGCCGAGCGTTTTAAGATGCCTATCTTTACTTTTATCGACACCCCCGGCGCCTATCCTGGTATCGGTGCAGAAGAGCGTGGACAAAGCGAGGCGATCGCCTTCAACCTGGCCAAAATGTCTCAGCTTAAAACACCAGTAATCTCAACGGTAATCGGTGAGGGCGGATCCGGTGGCGCACTGGCTATTGGCGTGTGTGACAAACTGATGATGCTAGAATACGGCACGTATTCAGTAATCTCTCCTGAAGGTTGTGCTTCTATTTTGTGGAAGAGTGCAGAACGTGCCTCTGACGCAGCGAAAGCGATGGGTATCACCTCAGACAGACTTAGCGAACTCGGACTGGTTGATAAAGTGATTAAAGAACCCTTAGGTGGTGCTCACCGCAACCCGCAAGAGCTCGCTGAAACGCTGAAGACAACACTGCTGGCTGAGCTTGAAGTCCTTGAGCAGCTATCTACAGATGAGTTACTTGAGCGTCGCTATCAACGTTTGATGTCCTACGGTTTACAGGGCGAATAACGCCTCTAGCTTCGGGTCAACCGACGCTTTGTGAGGGCTCTATCGAGGTTAGTATGACGCTGGATAAAGCCCTCAATTCTCTACTGCAAAAGCCAACAATCAAGCGCTGGGTTATCGCACTCAGTGGTGGTTTAGACTCTATAGTGCTTTTGGATTTAGCGGCCAAATACCGCGGTAAAATCCACCTCACAGCCCTGCATATTAATCACAATCAACAGCCAGAAGCCATACAGTGGGCGCATTTCTGTGAGCGCCAGTGCTCAGCGCGTGGTATTGCGTATCATACACGGGAAGTCATGCCCGACAGTGGCAGTGAAGCCTGCCTGCGCGATGCGCGTTATGCGGCATTTGAGTCTTTTCTCGTTCCAGGTGATTGTCTCTTACTCGGGCACCATGCCGATGATCAGGCAGAAACTGTGCTCTTTCGACTGCTGCGAGCAGCGGGAAGTAAAGGGCTTTCTGGAATGCCTGTCGCGCGTGATCTGGGCTGTGCAGAGCTTTTTAGGCCGCTGCTCGATTTTCCGAGAGAGCGTCTTGAAGGCTACGCGAAAACGCAGGCTTTGGACTGGGTAGAAGACCCTAGCAATCAGAGTTCGCGCTATGCGCGCAACTACCTTCGCCATCAAGTACTTGCTCCTCTCAAGGAGCAGTGGCCCGATGTCGCAACGCAGATAAGTACGAGTGCGAAGGTGCTGAGTGCGGAACGCTTCTTACTCAATGAGTTTTTGGATGAGCAATTAGCACACTGTGCACCTCTTGGTCAGTTGGTATTGGCCCAATTAGAAGGCTTTAGCGACGAGCGCCGCGCTGCGCTGTTTCGCCATTGGTTGCACTGGCGCAGTGGGCAGGAGATTTCTCGAGCGCTACTAGAGCGGTTGTGGGAGCAAGTGGCGTGCGCTAGACAAAGCAGTATTCCCAGCTATGATTTAAAGCAATTTACTCTGTACCGTTATCGCGGTGAACTTTTTCTAGCAGCTAAGCTCCCCGTGAAGGCTCCCTGGCCGGTACTAGATGGCTCACCGTGCAGTATAAAGCTCGCCCAGGGCGAGTTGTCAGTGAGTGTGGCCGATGAGGGAGTTGATTGGCGAGAGGGGATGTACTTGGCTTGTGCGGATTTAACCCTCAAGGTCGCGCTAACCGGGCGCCGGGAAAAAACACTTAAACAAGTCTTCAAAGAGGCTGGGATACCGCCTTGGTGGCGCAGCGCATGGCCTGTTCTCTTCTGTGGTGCAGAGGTTGTTGCTATTCCCTCTGTTGGAGTTGTTGATAAGTGGCGTGAAGGTGGACAAAAAAAGCACTACATGGCGCTGCAATGGCGAGCATTTTGATTGAGATGGCGAAGGGTTTTTGATAGACTGCAATCCCATCTTAGTAGTACTTTCATTCCTCCTTTTTAATCAGACAGGTTCTGCATGACGCGCTATATTTTCGTCACAGGCGGTGTTGTGTCCTCATTGGGCAAAGGCATTGCCGCGGCTTCACTTGCCGCTATTCTTGAAGCACGTGGTCTCAAGGTCACTATGCTTAAATTAGACCCTTATATAAACGTCGATCCCGGTACGATGAGCCCGTATCAGCACGGTGAGGTGTTTGTCACTGAAGATGGGGCCGAGACCGATTTAGACTTAGGTCACTACGAGCGTTTCATCCGCACGACGATGACCAAGCGCAATAACTTTACCTCTGGGCGCGTCTATCAGTACGTACTTAACAAAGAGCGCCGCGGCGACTACTTGGGTGGAACTGTTCAGGTTATCCCTCATATCACCGATGAAATTAAGCGCCGTGTTATTCGCGGTGCAGAAGGTGCAGACGTTGCACTTGTTGAAGTTGGTGGCACGGTAGGTGATATTGAATCGCAGCCTTTCTTGGAAGCTATTCGCCAGTTAAAGGTGGAGTTAGGTTTCAACAAAGCGATGTTTATGCACTTAACATTGGTGCCTTATATTGCAACGGCTGGTGAAACGAAAACCAAGCCGACACAGCACTCTGTTAAAGAGTTACGCTCAATCGGGATTCAGCCAGACATTTTGGTTTGCCGCTCTGATCATGCTATCCCAGACGATTCGCGTCGCAAGTTGTCGCTGTTCACCAATGTTGAAGAGCGTGCGGTAATTTCGCTGCCAGATGCCAACACCATTTATAACATTCCACAAATGTTGTGTGATCAACACCTAGATGATCTAGTGGTTGAGCGCTTTGGGCTCGATGCCCCTGCGGCCAACTTGTCCGAGTGGACACGTGTCGCTGATGCACACCTCAACCCGCAGGGGGAAGTGCGCATTGCAATGGTCGGTAAGTACATGGATCTGCTCGATGCTTACAAGTCGCTGATTGAAGCTATTTCTCACGCGGGTATTAACTTGCGCAAGAAAGTTAAAATTGACTATGTCGATTCCGAGCGTCTTGAGCGCGACGGCTTAGATGTTCTTAAAGGCGTCAGTGCGATACTGGTTCCAGGTGGTTTCGGCGAGCGCGGCATTGAAGGCAAAATTGCCGCTGTTAACTATGCGCGTGAAAACAAGATTCCGTATTTAGGTATTTGTTTGGGCATGCAAGTGGCCGTTATCGAATATGCACGAAACGTTGCGGGTATCAGTAACGCCACATCTAGCGAGTTTAGCAAAGGGGCAGAGCATCCTGTCATCGGCTTGATTACCGAGTGGACGGATCAAGATGGCAATGTTGAACAGCGTGATCATGCGACAGATTTAGGGGGCACTATGCGCCTTGGTGCACAAGAGTGTCATCTTGTCGAAGGTTCAACCACCGCAGCGAGCTATGGCAGTACACGTATTGTCGAGCGCCATAGACACCGCTACGAAGTTAACAACAACTATATTTCTAAGCTCGAAGAAGCTGGGCTTGTCATCTCTGGCCGCTCTTCAGACGGTGAATTGGTTGAAGTTGTTGAAGTTGCCGATCACCCTTGGTTTGTCGCCTGTCAGTTCCACCCTGAGTTCACCTCTTCGCCACGCGATGGGCACGGTTTATTCAGCGGTTTTATTGAGGCGGCTCTGGCAGAGCAAAAGCGTAAAGCTGAGCTATAAACAGACTCGATATCGCTTGTACGCAGCGCAGTATGCACTTCGTGCCTGCTGCGCTGCGTACACTATGGACAAAGCCTCGCTATACAGCTAGCGGGTAAACTCGGCGCTAGTTATTCGTGGATTTAGCCCGTCAATAGCGCTTTTTCGGGTTGATACCTCCTTAGGCGCACTGACAGGCGAGGAGGGTCTTAACTGACTGCCTATCTCGTTCCGGTTGTTGAGATTTACATCTGCAGAGTCAGGCAATAGAATACTTCGCCCGAGGGATTTTATTACCCCTCATCAGCGTTGGCTGAAGCATCACCGGTTAACGGTGGGCTGTGACGTTAGAGACGTCCAATACGGCTGTGTTTAAGCCGGAAATAAAGTGTCACTATAGCAGTGGCCAAATAATCGTTTTAAAAGTCGCTATTCTAGTGATACAGGAAAACCTAAATCAAAAACGATAGAACGTC
>JBMZCU010000127.1:0-8604 GCA_049613705.1 Pseudomonadales bacterium
TTAAACCACATAGAGCAAACTCCTTAAATGTAAACTGTCCAGACAGGCGCGAAAAAGCCGCCTATTGTAGAGATTTTTGCCGCTGCTAACGAGTGTTTTTTCGTGCGCGGGCCATTGATGGGTGAACGTGCGCCGATGCGCGCGAACACACAGGCCTCAAGTTGCTGTCAGGGGCGCTCAAAAAAGTGAGCCGCGATATCTTGCCCGAACTGAGCAGCATTGCGACAGGCACTGTGCAAAAAGTGTTCGAAGTCTTGGCCTATGCTGCCATCGCTGTTGAGTTTGTCGGAGACGGTCTTGGCGACGATAAAAGGTACTGCGTACTGCTGGGCTACGGCGGCAACTGCTGAGGCCTCCATGTCGACCAAGCGTGCACCAAGGCATTTTTGATGTATCGCGCGTTTGCGTGCAGCAGTGCCGACGAACTCGCAGCCAGAAGCTATCAGCGCTTGGTACATGCCCTGGGATTGAGTGCACAGTTGATGGAGGTCTATCTTGTGTACAGGAGATTGCAGCACTGGATCGTAACCGAGGCTTTGCTCGCTGCTAAGGTGCAAATCGCCCGGGCGCATTAGGAAGTTGCCGTCTTCTAAGGAGGAAAAGTAGTCGTGCTGAATCACCCGATCTGAGATGACCATCTCACCGATTTCTAGCGCGCTGCAAAGCGCACCACCGACGCCAATCAATACGATTTGGTCGATAGAGTAGCGCTCGAGAATCAGTGCGAGTTTGGCACCGGCATTGACGTTGCCCATCCCACTCTGGGTGATATAGATACAGTCTTCGCCTCTGCTCAGGGAGTGTAGCGTCAGGGACAACGGACGGCTGACAACGCATTGCACCGCGGGGAGCGCCAGTGCCGTTAGCAGGGCATCTTGCTCTTGTGGCAGAGCGGTAATGAAGAGAAGGTTGGCCATCGAAGACTCCAGTGCACTAAAGGTGTGAATTTTATGCCGGCAGGGTGATAAATGCCTGCCAAGGTACGCTGTACAGGCCCATAGCAATGATCGCAATGCCAGCAATACTCTGGCTCAGTTTTTTACTGAGCAGGGCGCGAAGCTGTTGCGCGAGTAGGCTTGTGGTCATCATCGAGGGCAAAGTGCCAAGGCCAAAAAAGAGCATTAAAAGAGCGCTTTGCTCGGAGCTATTAGCCGCAGCACTCCAAATCAAGGTGCTGTAGACCAAGCCACAGGGCAGCCAGCCCCAAAAGAAGCCGAGTGCCAGTGCTCTAGGTAGGTTAGTGACCGGGAGCAATTTACCGGCAGCGGGGCTGATATAGCGCCACAGCTTGTGGCCTAAGCGTTCAACGAGCACAAGCCCCTTCCACCACTGTGCAATGTAGAGCCCCATAGCGATGAGCATGAATGCAGCAAAAAGGCGCAAATAGACAGCAAAGTCCCCGTAGCGAATCAACACATCCAACGCGCCAATAATAGCACCGGCGATGGCGTAGCTGCTGATACGGCCCAGGTTGTAACCCAGTAGTTTGAGGGTGCGGTTGTCGTCGGTCATCGCCACGCTGGAGGCAATGCCACCACACATACCCATACAGTGAGCACTGCCGAGTATCCCGAGTAGAAAGGCGCTGGTGAGGCTGAGTGAATCAATCACGGGGCTTTTGCTCGCCGTCTTCGGCAGTCTCCTGCTTGGCATCGCTGGGGATCAAATGCTCGTCATCGTCGAATAAGATCTTGTGTGCAGGTGACTCGAGATCGTCGTACTGGCCGTTGTTGATGCCCCAAAAGAAGAAGCCAACGGCGCAGAAGACGAAAATAATTGAGATACCGATAAGAATGGGTAGTACTTCCATTGGGAGTCCTCTAGCGGCGGTAGCGCGACAGGCGCATCGCGTTACCAACCACAATCAGTGAGCTGGCAGACATGCCAACAGCAGCCAGATACGGCGGAATTAAGCCAAAGGCCGCCAGTGGAAAGGCCGTCAGATTGTAGCCAAATGCCCAGATAATGTTTTGCTTGATTACCCGCTTTGTCTTGCGTGACAGCCTGACGGCTTTAGCGAGTGTGTTAAGTTGTGCGGCACTGAGCACGGCATCGGCATGGGTTTTTGCAAGGTCTGAAGCGCTGCCCATTGCAATCGAAGTGTGAGCGCCTGCCAGCACAGGCAAATCGTTGATACCGTCTCCGACCATCACCACCTTGGCGCCGTTTTTCTGCAGTTGGTGTATATAGTCCAGCTTTTGCTGCGGGCTGGCATTGCGCTGTATCGCATCTATCCCAAGTGCCTGTGCAACATCGTCAACGGCACTTGAGCTGTCACCGGTGAGCATATGCACCTTGAGGCCGAGCGCTTTGAGCGCGCCTATGGTTTCAGCGGCGTCGCTGCGCAAGCTATCACTGATTTCAATCCAGGCCAGCGGAGCGTGCTGTGAGCACAGTAACAGCCAGTGGCCGCTGGCGCGCGGTGCCTCAAGTTCTGCTGAGGCACACAGTTGTGCGGCGTAGCTGGCTTTGCCTAGGCGATAGCGCATGCCCTGATATTCACCTTCAATACCTTCACCCAGTGCTGTATTGACCTCTCGCGCACTTTCAGCAAAGTGTGTTTGAAAGGCTTTGGCAATAGGGTGTTCAGAATGTGATTCCAAAGCGGCCGCAATGCGCAGTGCTTGGCTTTGATCGCACTGACTATCTAGGCAGACGACGTTATCAATCGCCAAATTCCCCTGCGTGAGGGTGCCGGTTTTGTCAAAGACGATATCGCTGGCACTGCTCAGGCTCTCTAGCACATGGCCTCGGGTTATCAATAGGCCGAGCTGGCGCAGTGTGCCGGTCGCGGCTGTCAGTGCTGTGGGGGTTGCCAGTGACAGCGCACAGGGGCAAGTCACCACTAGCACGGAGAGGGTGACCCAAAAAGCGTGCTCGGGTGAAATGATCCACCAACTGATGCTGACAATTGCCGAGGCGATCAACACAAAGGCGACAAAGTAGTTTGAAACAGTATCGGCGAGTTTAGCAAGCTTGGGTTTATCTTGTTGCGCGCGCTCGAGCAGGCGCACAATAGCGCTTAGCTGGGTTTGCTCGCCTATGTGACTGACACTGATATAGAGTGGATTTTCAACATTTAAGGTGCCGCCGATAACCGGCTCACCCTCGAGTCGCCGCTTGGGGAGGTACTCACCTGTGAGTGCGGATTCATCAATACTTGAGCCGCCTCTGGCGATGATTCCATCACAGGGGATAGTCTGGCCGGGCTTAACTAAAACGATATCATTGGCCGCCAGTTCGGACACGGTGACTAAGGTTTCGTTTTCAACACCTTGGTGCTGAGTGACTTTTAGCGCGCTGGCGGGTAGAAGGTTGAGCAGTGCATTACCGGCGCGCCCGCTGCGATGGCGGGCCTGCATTTCCAGATAGCGGCCAAGCAGCAGGAAAAAAGTAAACATAGTGACTGAGTCGAAATAGATCTCGCCGCTTTGAGTGACCGTAGCCCATATGCTGGCTAAATAAGCGCCCCCGATAGCGATAGACACAGGGACATCCATGCTGAGGTGGCGCGTTCTAATATCGCGCAGCGCGGCCTGGAAAAAGGGCAGCGCAGCATAGAGTACAACAGGGGTGGCCAGAATTAGGCTGCTCCAGCGCATGTAGAACTGGCTCGAGGCGTCAATAGAGCTAAAGGCGCCAGCGTAGAGAGCTATAGCCAGCGTACCGATTTGCATCATGCCAATCGCGGCCACACCGAGGCGGCGCAGGGCGCGCTTGCGCTCTTTGATTAGTAGCTGTTCTTCAACATCGGCGCGATAGGGGTGGGCGGTATAGCCAATCTGATAAATTTCAGTTAACAGCTGGCTGAGCTGGACTTGACTGTCATCCCAGCGAATGCGTGCGCGATGATTGGACATGTTGACGCTGGCTTCACTGACGCCAGGCTGGTTGGAAATATGGTGTTCGAGCAGCCAGACACAGGCGGCGCAAGTAATCCCTTCGATTACTAACGTGGCTTCCGATTCGTGCTCAACAGTGGCGACGAATTCGCGCTGAATATCAGGGCTGTTGTAGAGCGCAAACTCAGCTTTGATCTGCTCAAGCTCGGAGACACCGCGATCACTGGCGGGAATGGCTTCACCGGTGCGATGGCGGTAGTAGTTTTGCAGGCCACTGGCGACGATTGTCTGCGCCACAGCCTGGCAACCCGGGCAGCACATGGCGCGGCTGTGACCGTCTATCTCAACGCTGAAATCAGTCCCCTTTGGGATATCGAGAAAGCAGTGGTAACACAGGTGCGCGGGAACTTGCAGCGAACTCATTGCTGGGGTGCTGTGGCCGTGAGTTTAAATGTGCGCTGATCGTAAGGTGGCGCGATTTCTGTGCGCAGACGCCAGCTGTTATCCTCTGGATTCAATATCAAGTAGCGCTTGCCCTTGAGCGGACCAGGTAGTGAGCCAATGTAAAAAGGCTGATCGGCCACTTGCTTGAGCGAGATATTAGCATCGTATTTTTGGTGGGTTGGCGAGACAACATCTAACGTGAGCAGTTTTGGGTAGGTCTCAAACTGGCCGCTGAGATTGAGGGTGATATCCCCTGTGAGGTTGTCCAAGTTAATGTCGGCAGAAATTTGCTTGTCAAACGCAAGCTGTAACTTAGAGGGATCACGGAAATAGCCCTTGGCAATTTTGTAGTGATCATCTTTAACAATGCCGTCGGCACTTATAATAGAGATCACAAGCCAAGATGTGCCTACGATGACTGTGGCGACTAATGGGGTCAGGGCAAATAGAAGCCAGGGTTGTTTGTACCAGGGGTCAGCCGCGTACTGCTCTTGTGTTTTCATGGTGTGTTTACTAACTCGTAAAGGTAATTATCAGCGCCGCGTATTCTACTCGATTGTGCGACGCTTAGCGATTTTTTACGCAGCACCAATGATTGGATACTGCGGCGGATCAAGTGAGGGTTCAAAACATTGGGGGTGTTACTCGACCAATGTTTTGAGCACCGCCGTTTGCGCTGCGCCGAGCATTGCCAAGCTCGGTGCGCGCTGTATAAACGCTCGTTAAGGGGCTGGGGCGATAAAGCGGCTCTCGATGACCGACTCAACCGTTTTATCTAGTGAGCGAATGCCAATTTCAATATCGCTGTAACGGGTCGCGATGTAATCGGTATTCGCACGCACCTGAATAGGGAAGTCTATCAGCTCACCGGCTTTTAACTTGACCTGGTGACGGCCAATTAATTCCATATTATCAATACCAGTGACGGTAATTTCATAGGTTTGATCTAGCGCGCTCTTGTTGGCGATTTTAAGGGTGTAGACATTTTCTATGACTTTTTCGCTCACTTGGTTGAACATCTGCGTGCGCTCACGATGCACGTCCACTTCGACGGGGACGCGCTCAAGAATGGCGTAGATAAAGTAGCCAATCATTAACAGCGTGATTGCCAGGTAGGCCATCAGCTTAGGGCGAATGATGTTGGTTTTACCGCCTTCGAGTTGATGCTCTGTGGTGTAGCGCACCAAGCCTTTCTCATAGCCGACGCGGGCCATAATGTCGTCGCAGGCATCGACACAGGCGCCGCACGCCACACACTCGTACTGTAGACCATCGCGGATATCGATTCCGACAGGGCAGACGTTGACGCAGTGATTACAGTCGATGCAATCGCCTAATCCCTGCGCTTTGTAATCGACTTTACGGCTGCGTTTACCGCGGCTTTCACCGCGTTTGAAGTCGTAGGAAATGACCAGTGTGTCCTGATCGAACATAACACTTTGAAAGCGTGCGTAAGGGCACATGTAGATGCATACTTGTTCACGCAACCAGCCGGCATTGCCGTAGGTGGCCACTGCAATAAAGCCAATCCACCAGAACTCCCAGGGGCCCAAAGTTGCGTTGAAAAAACTTGGCACGAGCTCGCGAATCGGGGTGAAATAACCGACAAATGCCAGTGCGGAGGCGATAGCAATGACGACCCAAAGCAGGTGTTTGGCAGATTTGCGCGCAAAGAGTGGCGTTGTCATCTTGCCTTTATCTTGTTTCATACGCTGGTTGCGGTCGCCCTCACAGACACGCTCGGCCCACATAAAGAGCCAGGTCCAGACAAACTGTGGGCAGGAGTAGCCACACCATAAGCGCCCTGCAAACACGGTGACGAAGAACAGCACGAAGGCGAGGATGATCAACAGCGTTGAGAGCAACATGAAATCTTGTGGCCAGAAGGTCTCGCCAAAGACGTGGAATTGGCGATTGGGCAAGTCGAATAAGATGGCCTGGCGATCACCCCACTGCAACCAGGGAAAGCCAAAGAACATGGCCAGCATCACAGCACCGGCTGCGGTACGCATGTTTTTGAAGATGCCCTTATAGAATTTAACGTAGATATGCTCACGCTTGGCGTACAGATCGTACGTCTGGACTTCGCCTTTTTTGCTCGGGGTAACATCCTTGACCGGAATTTGGTTCATTGTGTTGCTCGCTCTGGGGGTTCTTGTCGCAGCTGTATAGATGTATTTGTATTTTTATCGAGAAGTGCAGGCCAGCGTCTGTACGGGACAGCAGCTCGCGAGATTCCTCAGGTCGCTTACAGCAAAGTGCCTGAGAATAGTGTGGCTTATCTAGCGGCAAAAAAAAAGCGACATAACGCAAGTTATGCCGCTTTTTTAGTAGAGGTAGTGCTTACTTGTCTTTGTTTGACAAGCTGTAGACGTAAGCGGCGATAAGATTGATCTTATCTGTGCTCAACAGGTCTTTGTGTGCTGGCATGGCGCCGTTGCGACCTGCGCGGACCGTATGGGCGATCTGCTGGTAGCTGCCGCCGTAAAGCCAAACGTTGTCTGTCAGGTTAGGTGCCCCCAGAGCCTGAACACCTTTGCCGTCAGCCCCGTGGCAGGCGATACAAAGTGCCTGGAACTGAGGTTTGGCACGTGCGACGGCTTCTTTGTCGACGCTAGTGTCACCGCTTAAGCTCAGCACGTAGCTCGCCATATCGCGAACGCCTGCTTCACCAAGTTTTTGACCCCAAGCGGGCATCGCGCCAAGGCGGCCGTTGGTGATTGAGTCCTTGATCGTTTGTGCTGAACCACCGTAGAGCCAGTCGGCATCTGTCAAGTTGGGGAAGCCGTATGAGCCAGTTGCTGCAACACCGTGACACACAGTACAGTTGTTGGCAAACATACGTGAACCCATCAAGAGACCCGCACGGTTTTCCTCTTTGAGCAGGTCTTCAGTTGGCATTGCTGCGTACTTCGCAAATACAGGTGCATAGGTTTGCTCCGCATGCTGCATTTCCTCTTCCCACTGACCGGTAGATGTCCAGCCTAGAACACCTTTGAAGTTACCTAGGCCCGGGTAGAGCACTAGATAGACCAAGCTGAAGATGATCGTGGCAACAAACAATTGGAACCACCAGCGTGGCAGCGGGTTATCCAGTTCCGCGATACCGTCAAACTCGTGACCTGTTGTCTGGTCAGTCGTCTCTTTATAGGACTCGCCTTTGCGAGTCAAAAAGAGAAGGGCTGTACAGCCAAAGATGACCGCCAGCGTTATAATTGTAATCCATGCGCTCCAAAACGGGCTCATTGTTTCTCTCTCCTGTTATCAACCCTTGCAATCTCGTCCTCAGTGGCGCGCTCAATGGCGTCGTCGTCAAAGGGTAGTTGAGATGCCTCATCGTACTTGCGTTTGTTACCAGGTAGCAGTACCCAGACAAACAGGCCGATGAATGTAATCAGCATGATGACTGATATATAGGGGCCGTAATCTTCGTAACTCACAGCGCTTACCGTTTGTTGCTGTAAACTGGGTGTTTCTTGCCCAGAGACTGCAGGTAGGCTACGACTGCTTCAATTTCATACTTACCGGCTACGTCGTCCTGTGCACTGGCAATCTGCTCTTGCGTGTAAGGGACACCGAACTTGGTAAATACTTTGAGCTTCTCGGCAGTATCTTCGCCAGTCAGCTTGTTTTTGAACAGCCATGGGTAACTAGGCATTTTGGACTCAGGTACTACATCACGTGGATTGTAGAGGTGAGCACGGTGCCAGTCATCCGAATAACGGCCGCCAACACGTGCCAGGTCAGGACCTGTACGCTTAGAGCCCCACAGGAAAGGGTGCTCCCAGACAAACTCGTTAGCCGTTGAGAACGGTCCGTAACGCTCTGTTTCCGCGCGGAATGGGCGAATCATCTGTGAGTGACAGATATAACAGCCTTCGCGGATGTAGATGTCACGACCTTCCATTTCAAGCGCTGTGTAGGGCTTTAGGCCCTCGATAGGTTTAGTGGTCGATGCCTGGAAGAACAGAGGAACGATTTCTGCCAGGCCACCGCCGCTGATGACGACGATGATCAATAGGATCATCAAGCCAACATGTTTTTCGATAGTTTCGTGTTTAAACATAATCTCTGATCCTTAAGCAGCTTGAGTTTTTGTGCTAGCTGCAACAGGTGCAGTACTGTTCTTACGTACTGTCTGCCATACGTTGTAAGCCATTAGCAACATACCCGTTACCCATAGCACACCACCGATCCAGCGTACGAAGAAACCTGGGTGGCTCGCTTCAAGTGCGTCGACGAAGCTGTAAGTCAATGTGCCGTCTTCGTTAACTGCACGCCACATCAGACCTTGTAGGATACCGTTAACCCACATCGC
>JBMZCU010000128.1:0-8594 GCA_049613705.1 Pseudomonadales bacterium
GTCCTACCCGCCTCTGGCTTACAGAGCGAAGGAGCTGTAAGGCAATAGATTGAGTCGGGCTGGTTGCCCGGCGAAATGTATTAACACAGCAGCTACAAAGCTCAATAAGCCCCGCAGGGCGACCACTAAAACGGCTATCTGCTTTGTCAGATAGCTTGTAAAGGACTAGCCATTCACTGCACTATCTTTCGCGCATCTAGTCGTTTTATTGGCCGCAGAGAACAGGCGGGACTTATCCATACCTTCCTAACCTAAGCTCGCTCCCGCCCCAGCGGGAGCACGCATTTACTCGGCCTCTAGCGCCTTTTCAATCGGCTCGGGGGCAAACAGTTTCTTCTTCATCACCACCTTGACCCAGAAGGCGGCTATCACGGCAACTACACCTAGCACCACACCAGCTGCACCGTATATTTGACCGCTCAACTCTGGGGCAGGTGAAGCGTAGACCATGGCGTAGACCATGCCCGCGATACCAATAATCTGCGGCAGTGGGTAGAAAGGCGTCTTGTAGGGGCGCGCGATATCTGGGTAGCGACGGCGCAGTGCAATCACGTTGATATGCGTGATGATATAAGCCAGCAGCCAGGCGATCGCCGCTGAGATCAGTAACAAACCGATTGACTCAGGTTGATCGACCAGCAGCACCATAGGCACACCGGTAATCAAAGCGACAAATAACACGGCAACCCAAGGGGTTTTAGTGCCCTTTGAAAGCGTTTTGAACTGCGGGAAGACTTGGCCGTTCTGTGCCATGCCGTAGAGCATACGCGGGATAGAGGCCAGACAAGTGTTCACTGTACTGCAAGTAGCGGCAACCGATACGACCGCGATGAGCACCAGTCCAGCCTCACCGAAAGCCGCCTTGGCAAAGTCGTAGTGCGGTAACGTCGAGCTCGCTAGCTCTGCCGCTGGCACATAGAACAGCGCCCCAAGACAGTAAAGCGCGATTGTGACGAAGATGATCGTTACGCCTATAGTCATTGAACGCGGAATATTGCGCTCTGGCTGCTTGGCATTCTCGACCAGCGGGCAGACAAACTCAGCCCCGACATAACCCCAAACGGCAAGTGCCACTAAGGTAATGACACCTGTGCCGAGTTCGTTCCAATTAGCGGTCAGCTCGATCCCTTCTGGCTTGGGCATAACAACGCCGCCGACCGCCGTCAGGCCAATACCCACCAGCAGCACGACCATCACAAAGGCCAGCACTGACTGCAGTTTGGCAAAGACATCAATACCGCGCAGGTTTAGCGCCGTAAACAAAATAAGCAAACCAAAGCCAACACTGTATTTAGGAAAAATGCCCGGGTAGATCTTGTTGATGATGTAATCCACCAACAAAAGCTCTGCGGAAACCGCGAACATAGTGACCACAACATAGCCCGAGAACACCGCGAGAATCGCGGGGAAATGGCCAATCGCGACTTCAGTGTAACTACTTAAGCCCCCAGCGCGCGGGATCATCAACGAGAGTTCTGAGAACGAGCTGATATAAGTCAGCGCCAGCACATAGCCAATGGCCAGCGGGATGATAAAGCCGAGCCCGGCGATACCAGCGCCTTGTAACATGAGGACCATCACCCCCTGAGAGACGACGAGCCCCACTGCCACGGCGAGTAGTGCGCCCAGGCCCAGAGTGCGGCGAAAGCCACGCGAAGAGGTTTCTGCGCTGCTGTCGGATGTCATGCCGACAGGCGCGGTTAAATTTTCGGACATTTTTTTCTCCTGAGTTTTTATAGTTTTGTCAGGTCTTGTCACTGCGCACAGGCGCTAATCAATACTGGTTGCTTCTACGAGCCACTCAGTTCAGCGATTAAGCGCGCTGTGAAAGCTTCGCAGCGCTCGAGCTGTTCGCTCGCGATAAACTCGTCCGGCTTGTGTCCCTGCTCCATACTGCCGGGGCCACAGACAAGCGTCGCCACACCCAGACGAGTGCTGAAAAGCCCGCCCTCGGTGCCGAAGTTAATGCTGGCCGGTTCATCGCTCTGCGCCAAGCGGCGCACAAATTCAATAGCCTGCGCATCTTCAGTGGTGCTCAGGCCTGGGTATTCCGTCAGAATCTCGATATCGATCGCACACTGCCCATCGCGTTGCTGCATCTCGCGCTGCAGCTCATTCACATAGGCTTGAAAGTGGGTCATCAACTCGAGGGGATCCTCCTCGGCGACATTGCGAATCTCGAAGTCGAAACTCGCCGCCTTGGGGACAATGTTCAATGCCGTGCCCCCGCTCACTGTGCCGACATGCACTGTGCTGTGGGGAATATCGTAGCTGTGATCGAAGGGGCCCTCGGTCTGCTTCTGTGTTGCCAGCTGCTCGAGCCAGACAATCAAACGCGCCGCATAGTTGACCGCGTTAACGCCCTGTGGGGCCATGCCGGAGTGACACTCCTTTCCTTTAACGCTGACCCGCGCCGCTAACTTGCCCTTGTGCGCGCTGACGACCTTCATCGACGTCGGCTCGCCTATAATGCAGAGCGCGGGTTTAATCGGTTGCTCAGCGAGCGTATCGATCAGGCGACGCACCCCGATGCAGCCAATCTCCTCATCGTAGGAAAAGGCCAGGTGGATAGGAGTATGCAGATCGGCGATGACAAACTCCGGCACTGCCGCCAGCACCACGGCGATAAAACCTTTCATATCGCAGGTGCCGCGACCGTAGTAAAGGCCGTCGCGCTCTGTCAGTTGGTAGGGATCAAAGTGCCAGTTCTGACCGGTCACAGGGACAGTGTCAGTGTGGCCGGACAGCATCACACCCGCCTTGTCGGCAGGGCCAATCGTGGCGTAGAGATTGGCTTTGCCACCGGCTTCATCGTATACCAGCTCACTGGCGACACCGTGTGAGTCCAAATACCCCTGCACATAGGCCATCAGCTTGAGGTTCGAGTTACAGCTCGTGGTATCAAACGCGATTAAACGCGTCAGTATTTCCAGTGTCAGCGGCTTGGCCATGGCAGTTCCTATGTCTCTAGATCAGGGGCGGTGCCCACTTGATACAGATCAACTTATCGATCAGTCGAGCATAGGATGAAACTTTAGATTAATAAAATAGTATTAATTTTCTCTCTGCATTATAAAAACTTATTCAACGAGCTCAAAAAAACGCCACTGCCCTCAAGCAGTAGCGCTCGCTGCTAGCTGACGCTAGAGATAGCCTCTACTTCACACAACCAGTGCTCGGCAAGGTGGCGACACAGCTGCTGTTGCGCATCTAATTGCGCAGGGCTGTAAGTGACGATCTGAGCGATAAAATCATCGTCAGCATCAGGGTCAATCTGCGGTACCGCCTCGCCCCAACGGCGTATTGTCTCGGCAGTGATCTCAGGGTGAAACTGCACCGCGTAGCTGCAGCGCCCGGCGCGAAACGCCTGGTTCGGGCACTGTTCACTGCGCATCAAATGCGCCGCACCCTCGGGGAGGTAAAAACTGTCGTGGTGAAATTGGTAGAGCTCAGTTGTATCCGGTATCTCTTTAAAGATGGGATCGTCTGCAGCACTGGGGCAGCTGGTTAACGGCGTAAAGCCAAGCTCCCAGCCGTGAGCAGCCCTCGGCGCAGTGCCCAGTGCACGCGCCAACAGCTGCGCGCCGAGGCAAATGCCGAAGATCCCCTTCTCAGCGCGGTGAAAGCGCTGAATGATATCGACCACATAGGGCAAGTGCGGGAAGCTCTCATCGTCGAAGCAGCGCCCGCGACCGCCGAGCACGACCAAGGCGTCGCACGCCAGCGCAGCCTCTACCGCCAAGCGCTCCCCAGCGTGTACCTGCAGAACCTCAAGCTCAGCGCCGTGCTCCTCTAGCACCTCGCCAAAATAGGCGATATCGGACAGCACATCATTTTGCAACACCAGAATTTTCGACACTTTTCACCTCCTATTAACCTGGCGATGAAATAGTTTCCCTAACTATTTCATCGTCGCCCATTAAAATCTGGCGGCTTTGTGCGAAAACCCTTGATTTTAAAGGGCTCGCATTGGCCTCCAGCCAATGGTGGTACATCCTGTACCACATCAACCCATCATCTAAAATAGGTGCCGGATTAATAGTAACACCCCAAAATACATCGCCAAACAGAGCGACACAGCAGGGAATGGTTATAGAAGATTCACCGCGCAGAGTCTAGCCCGGCTCTTAGCGGATAGTTTGCGAGCTATTTTAAATTTGGCGTGATTGTCGGGCACTTTTTCGCTAGTTTAGGGTTCAAACTCGCACCTCAGACATACACAGGGAGCCCTATGTCATTTTTTAAGAAAGTCCTTTCCTCTGTCGGTATCGGCAGCGCCACTGTAGACGCCGTACTGCACAACTCTCAAGTCACCCCCGGTGAGCTGCTCAGCGGCACCGTCGAAGTCAAAGGCGGCAGTACCGAGCAACAGATCAATCACATCGAGCTGCACTTGTGCTGCAACTACTTCAGCGAAGAGAGCTACACCGACGATGACGACAACGAGCACACGCGCGTTATCGAACACACAGCGACCATAGCGCACGCCCGTGTCAGCGAGGGTTTTAAGCTACAGAGCGAAGAGGCTTTGAGCTTCGATTTTGAGTTCCAGCTACCCAGCTTTACCCCGCTCAGCTTAGGTAAGAGCCAAGTCTGGCTGGAGACAGATTTAGACATCGACTACGCACTGGACAAATCGGATCGCGACGTAGTGCACGTGGTGCCCAACGAAGCGCAGGCAGCGGTGCTAGATGCCATGACCCAGCTCGGCTTCGGCCTAGTCGAAGTGGAGTGCGAGCAGAGCCGACAGCTGGGCGGTGAATTCGTGCAGGAGTTTGAGTTCAAAGCCCAGGGCGGCGATTTCCGCGGCCGCGTCGACGAAGTCGAAATGCTGCTGGTCAACGCCGATCACCAGTTAGAGATACTGCTCGAAGTCGACCGCAGAGCTCGCGGCCTAGGCGGTCTATTCGCTGAAATGCTCGGGCGCGATGAGAGCCAGATGTGGCTGCACCTGCACCACAGCGATCTCGATCAAGCAGCAGAGTTACTCTACCAGGCGATCGACGATCACTGCTGAGGCCCAACAACTGTGGTCAGCGCAGCGGTCGCACAGAGCACCGCTGCCGCCGCGGCCATTTCCCAGTTGATAGAGCGCGCGATAGCGCGCGTATCCGCCTCACTCTGCAACTTGGGCACAAGTTGCAGTTTGTGCCGCGCAGCCAGTGCCAGCACAGCGCAGACAACACACAACTTAGCCAGCAGAACTAGACCGTAGTCGCTGAAAAGCGACTGCCATGAACCGAGTAACTGCAGTGTCAACCAGCCGCCTAACACCAGTAGCAGCGGTACCGCCCACATCGCCTGGCGACCAAAGCGCTCCAGCGCAACGGCAAGCTCTCCCGCCTCCAGCTGCGCGCAGAGCAGGCGCATATTGAACAGTAGCCCCAGCCACCAGCAGATCAGTAAAACGTGAGTCAGCAGCGCCCAGGTCTGCACCCCACCCAACTGTGCGGCATGCCCTGTCAAACCTGTACTGTAGAGCGCAGCACCGACACACACTGCGCTCAGCACAGTGACAAAATGCGCGCGACTTTCCCAGCACAGCCAAATGATCAAAAGTAGCGACAGCCCCGCCACAGCGCGCCAGATAAACGTATCCCCGACGCTGCTCTGCAGCATAATCTCTAGCATCAGCGGGTCGTACAGGCCACTGACTCCCTGCTCAGCCATCGCCGCCGTGCTGAAGCTAAACCAGAGCGCACTGCTCAGTGCTAAGCCCAGCGCCGCGACCAACAGCGTGTGGCGATAGCTCGAGGAGCCCCCTTCGGGCAGCAGATATCGCCCCAGCGGTAAGCGCGTGTAGAACCACCCGGTTAACAATGCCAAGCTGATGTAGCTCAGCGCTTTGCTGAGCACTGTCAAAGTGCTCCAAATGATAGCTTCCACTGCCTGCGCCTAGTTGTCGGCGACAGTGAAGCTAAACTGCCCCTTCATCTTGTGGCCGTCGCCGCCGATGACGATCCAGCGCACTTCGTAGTTGCCGGGCACAACCTGCGGCAGTGCCCAGCTAAACGAAGCCGCTGCCTTAGTACTGGGTTTAAAGCCAAAATCCAGTGCGCGGCCACTCTGATCTTTCAAGGTGATACGCACTGGTCTCACCTCGCCTGAGTAGTCCAGCTGCAACTGTGTCGGCGCATTCGCTAGCTGCGCCCCCTCAGCGGGCAGACTCGCGCTCAACTTGATATGCGCCTGTGCAGCGCCAACCCAGAGTGCACACAGCGCGCCCAACATTATTTTCTTTAACATCTATTTTTCCTCTATAGCGAGCTCGGTCAGTGCACGCCAGCGCACCCGAGCATCTTGCAAACTTTGATAAAAGCTAAACAGCTCCTTGAGCGGCGCCGCAAAATCTTTGTGTGCCGCCAATGCAGCCACCAATGCTCCCAAACTGAGTTCTCCACGCAGCACTAAACTGCCGCCCAGCGCATAAAAGGCTAGCGGCGTCAGCTGATTGCTAAAGTTGTAAAAGGATTTTATCAGATACTTGCGCCTGCTCATTTGCAAGCGTAAATCTCGCAGTGTGACGATACTGGCCGACAGTTCATCCGCCCTGCTCACGCGCTCAACCACCTGTTCCCCCATCTGCTCACTCAAGCTGCGCAAGTGCACAGCACGCTGTCTGTTGAGACGATTGATCCGCCGCTGTAGCCGCGGAATGAGTAGCAGCTGCAGTGGCAACAGCAAAAGTGCCACTGTACCCAACAGTACATTCTGCGCAAACAAAAAGAGCAAAGTCGTAATGAAAATCCCCCCTTGGAAGAGCGGCGCCATCAAGAGCTCGGAGACAAAGCCCGCGATCACTTCCAGCTCTCTTGCCAGCACGGGAATCAGTTGCAGTCGCTGCGCACTGTGAGCGCCTTCCAGCCTAGCCAGCCCAAGCTTGCGCAGGCGGTAGAGCTGACCTTCCGCGAGCTTGGCTCGAGTCCAGTTGAGACAGAACTTGAGCAGCGCCTGCAGTGCAACACAGAGCAGGAAGCTGGCGCACAGCGCGAGCAAGAACGCGCGCTGATCCAGCTCCAAACCAAGCAGTGCCACCGGCTCGAAAACTCCGCTATCCAGCGCGTGATTGATCACGTGCTTGGGGATTTCCAAGACCAGATAGACCAGTGGCAGCACCGCCAGCGAGAGCCCCAACAACACACACTGCGCACGCCGCGTATCCCGCCAGGCCAACTGGAATAAGCTCGTCTCGCCAAGCACTGCGCCGCTAGCCTTCACTCAGCTGCCCCCGGCGCCACAGGTAATACACCGCGGGTACCACCAGCAGTGTCAGTATCACCGCGCTGATCATGCCGCCAACCATAGGGGCGGCGATGCGCTGCATCACCTCAGAGCCGACGCCAGTGCCGTACATGATAGGAAGTAAGCCTGTGACTATAGCCGCCACTGTCATCATCACGGGGCGCACCCGCATTCCGGCGCCCTCGATCACAGCGGCGCGCAGCTGCTGTTCTGTGGGCTTTTCCGTGCGCGCGCGCAGCTCTGCAAACGCCTGGTTGAGATAGACCAGCATAATCACCCCTATCTCCACCGCGACACCGGCCAGGGCGATAAAGCCAACCCCAACCGCTACTGAAAAGTTAAAGCCCTGCAGATACATCAGCCAGATACCGCCGATCAGCGCCAGCGGCAGCGTGCCCATAATGATGGCCACCTCCGCGACGCGCCTGAAGTTAAGGTAGAGCAGCAGCACGATAATCCCCAGCGTTAGCGGAATCACTACACTCAAGCGCTGCTTGGCGCGCTCGAGGTACTCGTACTGCCCGGACCAGTTAAGCGAGTAGCCCGGCGGTAGTTCAACTTCAGCGGCAACTACCTTCTGTGCCTCGGCAACCCAAGAGCCCAAGTCCCGCCCGTCGATATCAATAAAGGTCCAGCCGTTGGGGCGCGCGTTTTCACTCTTGATTCCCGGCGGCCCGTCCTCGATACGGATGTCAGCGACGTCACCCAGCCCGATGCGCTGGCCGAGCGGCGTTTGCAGCGGCAACTCGCGCAGTGCCGATAGCGATTCCCGGTAAGGCTGAGCGAAACGCACGTTGATCGGGTAGCGCTCCAGCCCCTCGACACTCTGCGAGACATTGCGCCCACCGATGGCGGTACCAACTAACTGCTGTAGCTCTGCGATATTCAAGCCGTAGCGCGCCGCGCGTTCGCGATCAATATCGATGCGCACATAGCGCCCACCTGCCACGCGCTCGCTGTAAACCGATGCGGTACCGGCAATCTTGGGTAACACTCGCTCCAAACGCTGCCCTATTTTCTGGATTTCTCGCAGATCTGTACCCGCTATTTTGATCCCCACCGGGGTCTTGATTCCGGTGGCCAGCATATCGATACGGGTCTTTATCGGCATCACCCATGCGTTGGTCAGTCCCGGTATTTGCACCACGCGATCGAGCTCACGGCGCAGCTTCTGCGCATCCATCCCAGGGCGCCACTGGTCGCGTGGTTTGAACTGGATAAAGGTCTCTATCATGGTCAGCGGTGCCGGATCCATCGCTGTATCGGCGCGCCCTATCTTGCCAAACACTGTTTCGACTTCCGGCACGGTGCGAATCAGCTTGTCCGTCTGCTGCAGTATCTCGCGCGCCTTG
>JBMZCU010000129.1:0-8584 GCA_049613705.1 Pseudomonadales bacterium
GCCGCTTATGAACCGCTTGGCCATTCCAGGGACCGCACGCGCATCTTTTGCACTCTACAACACCAGCGACGAGGTAGAACAGCTGTTCAGCGCACTGCGCAAAGCTGTCACTATGCTCGCATAGCCGTAGGAGAACACCGAACGATGAGTATTGAAACCTACAACCCGGACGCACTGAACATCAGCGTTTCCCAGAGCGCACACAAGCACTTCGCGCGCAAACTGGCCGACAAACCTGGCCAGCTAATTCGCCTGAGCATTAAGAAAAGCGGTTGCACAGGCTATGCCTACGTACTGGACTTCGTAGCCCAGCCAGAGAGCGGTGATCAGTTACTATCCCTGGCGGATAATATACAATTGGCGGTTTCGACCAAGGCCGCTGAAGTCGCACAAGGCACTGAAATTGATTACGTTCTCGAAGGTGTCAACCGCGTCGTCAAGTTCAACAACCCCAATGTGGTTGCCGAGTGCGGCTGCGGCGAAAGCTTTACCGTTTAAACGTATACAGGCAGAGACAACATGCAGCAAAACATGGTGGTCACCCAGCGCGAATGCCCCGCACGTCGCGTTCCCACCGGTGACCCAACCAGTATTCCAGCCGGTCAATTCATCACTATAAACCAAGATCTGGGGGGTAACTATACCGTTACCTGGCAGGGCAATATGTTGCGTATAGACGGCACTGACGCCGCGGCGATCGGCCGTGAACCCGCAGTGCTCGAATTTGCACCAAACAATAGCGACGAAATTGATATCGATCAGGTATGGCAGGCGATCAGTAGTGTTTACGACCCTGAAATCCCAGTAAACTTGGTCGAGCTCGGCTTAATTTACGATGTCAGCATCGATAACAGTGACAGAGCCGTCACCGTTAAGATGACACTGACAGCACCGGGTTGCGGCATGGGGCCTATTCTCGTCAGCGATGTAGAGTACCGCGTCGCACTGGTGCCTAACGTGCAAGATGTAAAGGTTGAATTGGTCTTTGACCCGCCGTGGCACAAAGACATGATGAGCGAAGAAGCCCAACTAGAAACTGGATTATTTTTTTAAGAGACACAGCACATGGCACTACCTAGCACAGAAGAAATTGTCGACGATCTAGCCTTTTTTGACGACTGGGAAGAACGCTACAAATACATTATTGATCTCGGTAAAGAGCTACCTGAGATGAATAAGCAGTTGCAGAACGACACGCGCTTGGTTAAAGGCTGCCAGAGCAATGTCTGGATCGAAGCGAAGCGCGAAGGCGAGCAGCTGCAGTTTGAAGTCGATTCAGATGCGATCATCGTACGCGGCTTGTTGGCGCTGGTTATGGCGGCCTACAACCATAAAAGCGCGAGCCAAATATTGAGTTTCGATATTGACAGCTATTTTATCGAGCTCGATCTAGAACAGCATATCAGCCCCACCCGCGGAAACGGTTTACGTTCTATCGTTGCCCGCATTCAGCAAATCGCAAGCGCTGTCAACGCCGCTTAGCTACCTCCTCGCCACACATTTTTCCAAGCTTTTACGGGCACTTTTTCAGTGCCCTGCTGTCCTACTAAGCCATTGAAAACAAAGGCGCTAATGGGCTCAAAAAACTGAGCCTATCGCGATTTATATTTATCCTTTTCCCAGCTTCGAGTTTCGTGTATCTAAGCTGGCAATTGTGATAACCTTGCCGCATGTTTATCGGATTATAAGAATTGAATGTTACCGAATCATTATAATAGTCAGCAGCCGATTACCCTCGATGCAAAAGATGTCAGTGTGATCGACAGCGCCAAGAGCTTTAAGCAGGCCATTTTAGATAACATCGCCAGAGCTGAGCAGCGCATTTACATCACAGCGCTGTATCTTCAAGAAGACGATGCGGGCAAAGAGATCCTCGAAGCGCTCTACCTGGCTAAAGCGCAAAAGCCCGGCTTAGATATCAAAATTTTTGTCGACGCACACCGCGCGCAACGCGGTTTAATTGGCGAAGCTGAGTGCTTGGGCAACCGTGCCTTTTATCTCGATATCGCTCAACAGCACAGTGTTAAAATCAACATTTACGGCGTTTTGGTAAAAACTAAAGAGCTCTTTGGGGTGCTCCACCTCAAAGGCCTTATCTTTGATTCACGGGTACTCTACACCGGCGCCAGCATCAATGATGTCTACCTGCACCAAGCAGATAAGTGTCGCTACGACCGCTACCACTTGGTCGAGTGTCAAGATCTCGCCCAGAGCATGATCGACTACCTCGACAGATACATCGTTCAACCCGGTCTTGCCCCGCTACTCAACGCGCCGCTGCACTTAGACAAAAAAGAGCAGAAAAAAGCTGCTAAAAAACAAAAATCGCTGCTGCGCCGCTCGCACTACTGTACTAAAGTACACCAGCGAAAACCTGGCGAGCTCACAGTAGTGCCCATGGTGGGTTTTGGTGCCCGCGGCAACGTCGTCAACAACAGTATTCGTGAACTTTTTAAGCACAGCCTACAGAGCATCACGCTCTTCACCCCCTATTTCAACCTTCCGGCTATTCTAGCTAAAGACTTACGCCATGCTCTCAAACGCGGTGTAGAGGTGACCATGGTCGTCGGTGATAAACGCGCCAATGACTTTTACATCCCACCGGGGAAGGACTTTAGCAAAATAGGCATCATCCCCTATATCTATGAAGTTTTGCTAGGGCGCTTTATCAAGCGCCATCAAGCCTTTATCGATGCAGGAAAATTAAAGATCCACCTCTGGTCGTTTGAAAACCACAGTTTCCACCTTAAGGGAATCGTCGTTGATAATCGCCGCCACATGATCACCGGCAGCAACTTAAACCCCAGAGCTTGGAGCCTAGATTTAGAGAATGCACTCTTAGTTGAAGACCCCAAACGTCTGCTTGAAGACAAGTGGGCACATGAACTGGCCAATATCATGCAACACACGGTGCAAGTTAAACACAGCACTGAGCTGGAAAGCATCCAGGACTACCCACTGGAAGTACGTGAACCGATCCGAAAGTTACAGTTAACCCAAATAGATCGCCTGCTCAAACGCTTTCTTTGAGCGTGCTGCGCCAACGCCTTTAACACGCGCTGGCGCGCGCCCTCAACTACCACTGATATTGACGATACCGTCATAGATAAATTGAATCGCTAGCGCCGCGAGAATCACACCTAAGAAACGCCGCAAAATATCGTCCCCGGTGCGCCCTATCACCCGCTTCACATATTTTGATATCAACATAAAGATAAAAGTCGCAAAAGTAATACTGACTACTGCCGCTGCAACCGCGATGTCACTGGCACGGTCTTGCGACTGTGAAAACAGTAGGATAGTCAGCGTCAAAGAACCGGGACCGGCCATCATCGGAATCGCCATGGGAAACACAGAGATATCTTTAGTACTCATCTTCCCCTCGAACTCATTGTCTTTTGTGATCAAGTTGAAGGCGGTAAAAAACAGCAAGATGCCACCTGATATCCGAAATGCGTGAATACTGATGCCCAACATATCAAGGAAGGGTTCACCAAAGAGACCAAACACTAGTAGCAATACAGTGGCGATCAAGGTTGATTTAATCGCCATTAGACGGCGAAATTTCGGATCATCACCAGGCACTAATGAGTGGAAAATAATGGCGGTTCCCAGAGGGTCGACTATGACCATAAGGGAGGCGAGGCCGGCAAGATAAACAGAAAAGTCCATAGATACCTTTAATAAGTCAACACAGAGCACACCTTTAGCGCATACCCTTTAAGCGGCGCTATATTAACACTTTTCCCGCTCTCGCCAGTGGATTTCAGAGAGTTGAAAGCCAAGACTCGCCAGCGCCTTTACAGCGTGCATAATTCTGCTAGTATCGCAGCACATTTTGGAGGCCCCATGACAGATCACAACATACCCGATAGCAACAGTGAAACAAATCAGACCAAAAACGGCTTCCTCGCCCTGGTCTCTAAAATGGTACTGGATGAAAAGCTGCCGGTGCGCTTCCTGTACAAAACAGTACCAGAGCACCTCAACGATACGGGCTGGCGCATGTATACCGGCTATGAATCTGAAGAGTACCTAGAGAATGAACTGGCCAATATGCTGCCGGTACCTCTCGCTAAGCTGTGCCAGATGGACCCCAGCTTAACGCCACTGGTTAGTTATAATGCGGGGACTGTCTGGGAGCGCACACCTGATCAAACTCAGTGGCAGCGTGTCTATGACTTTAAAATCCCCTCTGCCAATGTCGATGTCGAAATCACCAGTGACGTCAATCGCTTTAACATCAGCGAGCACTAAACCTGATGATAGAGCGCAGGGCCAGCTCTCTGCGCTTTTTAAAAAAAACCTCTCATATGCTCTTGAATCGCAAAAATAAGCCCCTATATAAGTTTTAGGCACTCAGGAGGGCGCTAGAGACATCGGTCTCGAACACCTAGTCTACGGATAGGTGTGTACTACATATTGCTTTTACATGAGGATATGCATATGAGAACACTCGATTTAACACCTTTGTACCGCTCTGCTATCGGCTTTGATCGCTTGGCTTCACTGGTCGACAGCGCCAACCGAAACGATCAACCTGCTTTTCCACCCTACAACGTGGAGCTACTGGCAGAAAACGAATACCGCATTACCATGGCTGTTGCCGGATTTTCGCTGGATGAACTCAGTATCAATTCAGAACAAGGTAGCCTCACCATCGTCGGTGAGAAACAAGAAGACACAGCCGAACATCACTATTTATATCAAGGTATTGCCGCACGCAACTTTGAGCGTCGATTCCAGTTAGCCGACCACGTCAAAGTCATTGGCGCACGCATGGAAAACGGATTACTGCATGTAAACCTGCTGCGTGAAATCCCAGAAGCGATGAAGCCTAGATCTATCAAGATCGAGAGCTAAGCGAGCTAAGTTGAAGTGAGGTTTCTGACCGCTCCTCACTTCTTCTTTTAACTGCTCACCCCCTTTTAGATCAAGTATTGTACAAAAATCACACAAAACACTTTCCCCTCAATTTATTTTCCGGTAAAACTGGCTCAAACTGAGTAAAAAGGTTTACCGCGATGAGAAGTGTACGCAATCGAATACTGTTTTTTTTACTCTGCATCACTGCATTCTCCCCTGCCCTGCAAGCCTGCCAATTAACGGTTTCCTCCATCGACTTTAAGCCTATCTACTGGCAAGAGAAGGGTGAAATCAGAGGTATCAATCGGGATTTTTATGCCCATATTGGCAAGCAGATAGGGTGTGATATGCACTTTGAAATTGCGCCCTGGAACAGAGTAATTCGCGGGCTTAAGCTAGGGAAAGTGGATATTATCACGGCTTTTCATAGCGCTGATAGAGAGCGTTTTGCACACTTTAGCCAACAGCCCATCAGCGAAGTAGCATTCTACTTATACAGTTTACAAAGCGACGATAAGTTTGCTTCACTGGATGCTTTTTTCACCACCTCACAAACCTTGCTCTACCCTAAGAACTGGCATTTGGGCGGACTAAAAGCACAATTGCAGGGTTATCCGCAGCAAGCCATCGGCGTCGATTCACTACAACAGGGCATAACCTTACTGCTCAACGATCGTGCGAGCGCCCTACTCTCTTCGCAATCGGGTATGCAAACAGCACTTCGCGGGCGCGAGCTTGAGCACCAAATACAGATTAGCAGCGCTAAACTCAGCAACCGCCCAATTTATACACTGTTCTCAAAAAAGAGCGTTGATCTGGCCCGCTACCACCGCTTAGACAATGCAATCCAAGCGGCACTGGCAAACGGCGTGATGGAAGACCTCAAAGCCAAATACGCCGTGGACTAGTCATCTAGCTCGGTAACAGTTCAGTGCTTGAGACCACCTCGCAGTAGCCCATTTTAAGAGCTGCCATAAAGCTAGCTTGGACTTGTTGCGCACTCGCTTCAACGCCCTGATATTCAAGTGCTAGCGTCGCGCACGCATCTTCCACAACCTGACAGTCAAAGCCCAAATCAACGCCCGCACGCACCGCCGCGTCAATGCACATATGACTCATCGCCCCGACAACAACCAGTTTCTCAATCCCCTGGGCGTTTAATAGTTCAGCGAGCTTGGTATCGCGAAAGCTATTGATGTGATGCTTTAACACAACAACTTCATCGCCAATCGGTGCGACGCTTGGGTGAATCAGCGCGCCTTGCGACCCCGCTGCAAAGAAGGGAGCGCCATCGCCTTCAAATTCGTGGCGCACGTGAACAATGAACCCATCGCCTGCGCGAAACATCTCTAGTAGCTCTGCTGCTCGCTGCGCCGCTTGCTCCGTTTGATAGAGCGGCATTTTAGCCCCCTCAAAACTTGGAAAGTAATCATTTTGAAAATCGATAATTAGTAGTGCTGTGCCTTTCATATTCACCTCGCATTTGTTGAAGGCACTATTATCGATATAATGCGCCACTGGCGCCCTTGGCGATAATGACAACTTTCGAGCCAAAAATGACAACTCAGCTAGATATCCATATTATCGATTATCCTGGGGCGCTTAAAAGTGCTCTCTACGGCTTTACAGAGATCTTTGAAATTGCCGAGCAGCTGTGCCGCACGCGCTCGATGCCTGTCCAGCTCAGCGCCGCTATCTACACGGTGAGTGCGCTCGCGGATAAACCACTTGAGTACGCCAGTGTGATTATTCTGCCACCGGCACTCAGCGGTGATTATTTCCAGGCACCGGATACTGCTCTCGTAGAGTACCTAACACGAGCGCACGCCGCTGGCTCTATGCTTTGCTCAGCCTGTGCTGGCGCTTTTATCATCGCGGCAACTGGCTTACTGGACGAGCGCTGCGCAACGACCCATTGGCAGTTAGCTGAGCCCTTCAGCCAACGCTTTAAAGCAATTACGCTACAGAGTGAAAAAATCCTGGTGGAAGACAACCGTATTCTCACGGCCGGAGGGCTGACCTCTTGGATTGATTTGGGGCTGGAGATTGTCGCACAGCACACAGGCCCCTCTGTCATGCGCGAACTGGGTAAACACTTAATTGTCGATACAGGTAAACGTGAACAGCGTTACTATCAGAGTTTTCAACCTAAGCTCAACCACTCCAATCAAGCGATCTTAAAGCTGCAACACTATATCGCGGAACATATCGGTACAGCCCTACCCCTGAACGAGCTGGCCGGGTTGATTCACACTTCACAACGCACATTACTGCGCCAGTTCGAGCAGGCGACAACCCTCACACCAGCCCAGTATATTCAACGTGTGCGTATACAGAGCGCCTGTGAACTGCTAGAGAACAGTAACACCGCCATTGAGGTTATTGCGCAGCGCGTTGGCTACAGCGATAGCAGTAGCTTTCGCAAAACTTTCCAGAAAATCACTGGCCTCAGCCCACGCGCATTTCGCCGTCGCTTTCGCTAAGGTGCTTTACCAGGGGCGGATAGGAACACTTGAAATACTGTTCTTAGGTGAGCCGTCGACCAGTTTATCTGAATACACTAGGTAGACGAGTACATTGCGTTTCTTGTCTAAGAAGCGGACAACTTGCATGCTTTTAAAGAGAATGGAGGTTTTCTCTTTGAATACCCGCTCACCGTCTTCTAAATCCTTATCGAGCTTTATCGGCCCCACTTGGCGACAGGCGATAGAGGCGTCTGAAGTATCTTCAGCAAGGCCTAAACTACCTGAAATCCCCCCCGTTTTGGCACGGCTCAAATGGCAGGCAACCCCTTCAACTTTTGGGTCATCAAACGCTTCAATCACGATTTTGTGGTTGGCACCGATCAATTTAAATTTAGTGTCAACACTGCCGATTTCTTCGGCGTGAGTGAGCGCGCCTGCTGCGCCGAGCAGCATACCGCAAAACGCGGCGAGTAAAGGTTTCATCTGTTCTCTCCAAGGCTGACAAAGGTGCGCAATAAGCGCTGTAAACTGTGCGCTATTTTGCCTTGTCTTGGCTGGCCCCTCCACTATTATTTGGCGCCATTACAGCAATTACTTATCTTACCTGGTCTGTCTAATCGCACTGGAGTGTGCCATGTATCTATTGGCCCTTACCCTGAGAATTCCATCAATCACAGCAGCTCGCGCTGTGTAAAGCACCTCAAAAGCCCTTCACCCCAGTGAAGGCTCCTTTGCTGCGACCACCTCACCACCAGCGCCATTCAGCGCGCTGGATGGGCTATTTAGCGTAAAAAAACTGGTCATCTGATCAAGCTTAGCGGCCTGCTCACCCAGAGACTCGCTCGCCTTAGAGGCCTCTTCAACCATCGAAGCATTCTGTACGGTAATCTCATCAATGTAGCGAATCGCCTTATTGATCTCTCCGACACTGCGCGATTGCTCAACCCCGGAGTTAGCAATTTGTTCTACAAACTCCGTACTGCTGCCAATACTCTTGACGATTTCATTTAACACCTCACCGCTGGCGTTGACTAAGCGCATCCCCTCATCCACATTGAGGGTGCTCTGCTCTATTGCCCTGGCGATATCTTTTGCGGCCTCGGCACTTCTCGCCGCTAAGTTACGCACTTCACCTGCAACGACGGTAAACCCCTTGCCCTGTTCGCCGACACGTGCTGCTTCTACCGCAGCATTGAGCGCTAATAGATTGATTTGAAATGAAATACTGTCAATCACACCCACTATATCTGCAA
>JBMZCU010000130.1:0-8567 GCA_049613705.1 Pseudomonadales bacterium
CTTAAAGCTAAAAGCAAACACAGATCTTTTTGATGCAATTGAAATGTTAATAAACTACAAACTGGCTGCAGCACCTGTGGTCGATGAGCAGAACACCCTCATCGGGATTTTATCGGAAAGTGATTGCCTCAATGCAATTCTTACGTTGACTTACCACGAAGAAGAACACGGCGGACTCGTCGGTGACTACATGTGCAAAAACGTCTACAGTGTAGAAATTGATACCGATATCATCGCCATCTCAAAAATGATGATTGCCAAGAACCTGCACAGCTTGCCCATTGTCCGTGGAGAGACTGTCGTCGGGCAAATCAACCGACGCGATGTGCTAGGCGCTGTTGAAAGTTTCACCCGCACTGGTTAACACAGCTGCACCGCCACACAGACGAAGAAAGTGTGGCGGTTAAACAACAATCTTTACCAGAATATTCGTTCCTTTATGCTATAGTTGCATTGCCAATTAATGTTTGTCACGAGGTAACTATGGATCAAAAAAGGACAATGTCTATCAGCACTAAGCTGACAGCCGGTTTTTCGCTGGTGCTACTGATGATGCTTATTCTGACGGTCGTCGGTATTAAAGAAGTTAACTTCATTGATAAAACGCTGACTGAGATAACAGATGTCAATTCAGTTAAGCAGCGCTACGCCATCAACTTTCGCGGCAGTGTGCACGATCGTGGCATCGCTATTCGAGATGTTGTCCTGGCCAGTTCAGACAGCGAACTCAACGCACTGGTCAACTTGATAGACGAACTCGATCAATTCTATCAAGTCTCGGCAAAAGACATGGACCAGATTCTCTCCGATGCCATGAAAATGACTTCTGAAGAAGTGAGAATCATCAAAAAGATTAAAGGTATTGAGCAGAGAACACTGCCCTCCATCCAACAGATAATCGACTATAAACGCAATGATAACCTCGAGCAGGCAACCGAGCTCCTACTCTCTGTGGTACGCCAAGACATTATTGACTGGTTAGGCGCGATCAACGAATTCATCGATTATGAAGAGGCCGCTAACCAGCGCGCTACGCCACTGGCGAGAGATGTGGCCAGTAACTTTCAGTTCTGGATGATCACCATGCTAACCATTGCTGTGGCGATTAGTGTCATCATTGCATTCTTAATTGGTCGCAGTTTAAAGAGCTCACTAGGCGGCGAACCTGCTCAAGCCAGTGCAGTGGTCGCACGTATCTCTCAGGGCGATCTATCACAGGATATTACCAGCAGCGCTGACAACTCCATGATGCACTCTGTCTCTAGCATGCAGGATAAACTCAAACACACTGTCACGAGTATTACCACGGCCTCCTCTGAACTTTCCATACAGGCAACAACTGTAGCCAACGGTTCCAATGAGGCACTGGACGCTGCGCAAAAGCAAACAGAGGTCACTGTCGAAGCGGCGCAGAACTTAATGCAGATGAATGACAGTATCAACGCCATCGCCGAAACCGTGCAACAGACAGATGAAAACTCTACCCTGACCTTCCAGCTATCACAAAAAGGGCGCTCAGCCGTCTCTGATGTGGCAAAAGAGATCGAGCAAATTTCTGCGACCGTTAAAACGTCAGTGAACCAAGTCAGCGTACTGCAAGAGCGCGTGCTAGAAATTGGCAGTATCGTCAACGTGATTCGTGAAATTTCCGAGCAAACTAACTTACTGGCCCTCAATGCTGCCATTGAAGCGGCGCGCGCTGGGGAATCGGGAAGAGGCTTTGCCGTAGTTGCCGATGAAGTGCGTCAGTTGGCACAGCGCACTGGCAGTGCCACCGGCGAGATCGAAAGTATGATTGGAAAAGTGCAAAAAGACACTGAAGCGACAGTAAGTGCCATGCAGACAACGGTCCCTCAAGTAGACAGTGGCCTGACATTAACGCGCGAGGCCAATGCGCTACTGGGCGATATTCAGCTGCAAGCTGAGGACTCTCTCAGCCGTATTCGTGAAGTGGCGCAAGCGACGAACATCCAAGTGGAGACGATCGCTAGCATTAGCACTAGTGTCGAGGAAATTTCGAGCATGTCCAAACACACCAGCACGAGCTTGCAAGACAATTCGGCGGCAGCCCGCGCGATGGAAGAACTCTCAGCAGCCCTAAAATCTCAAGTCAGCTACTTCAAGCTATAACGAATAAGGGCCGCGCAATGCGGCCCATCTTATACTGCCTTCCCCCCTACCAGAGAGATTTCTCAGAAATCGACAGCGTTCTAAAAGCCTCATTAGCCCGAAAGCTAAAGTGCACGGGATCATCTTCATTGAGGTATTGAGTTGCAAAACGCTTTTTAAGCTCAGGTGTGAAAAGCTTAGGGCTTCTAGCCTGTTCAAAGTAGAGGTTTTTTGTCCTATCTATCGTACCCACACGTGCATCCATTCGATACTTATATTTCGTGGTAACACGCTTGACGATGGGCTCATCTGGGTGATCGGGATTAAGTCCAATCACCAGGGCTTTATCGACCGTACCGCGCTCAATAGAGTTGCGCCGCTCATCGATAAAATAGATACCACTGCCGATGGGAAAGCGACCCATCATCTGCAACAATTTTTCACAGAAGTAGGGATTTAGGCGTTTCTCCTGGCTGTGCTGCTCAATCGCTGAGTACGCCTTGATGTGCATTTCTTTATCGACTTTCGCTTTAATCGACAAAATAAACGACGTGTATACTTGGCACACCTTTAACAGCTCTTCAATCTCTGCGTGCTGCTTTTGTTTGGGGTCGAGTACATCGCGAATAAACGCAAAGCGATCAGCCTGTTCTTGCAAATATCGGCGGCGTAGGCGCTCCTCTTCGTTACGCTTGGCTTCTTGCGCTTCCAGGGCCTCTTTACCCTGTGGCTTTTGAGCGGCAGGCGCTCCTCGCTTTGGCTCCTCTGCCGGCTCAAGAGAATCAACAGGACCGATACCGTAGTGATGGAACTCATTGGCTCCCTTGCGGCTCTCCACCAACAGCGCTTTACGCTGCTCCGGGGCCAACGCATTGTTCTCGTCGGCACTGTCAAGAATTTCTAGTGCTGTCGGGGTAAAGAGCCCCATCTCCTTGATAAAAATGATCTCAACGAACACCTTTTGCAGCTCACTGAGCGCTTCCTGCGCTTTCTCTCCATCGAGGTGAGAAATTTTCTCGACCTGCTCGGCTAAGTAACCTGACGAGAACTTATGCTGCTCTTTCACTAGCTGCTCAAAGAGCAGAGTAATCAGTGCACTCTGATAGACGGGTTTGAGCATCTTGCTTATTTCGATCCGCGAGAGAAACTTACTGTCACGCCTATCGATGGGGAAATTGAGTAGGATTGTGCCCAGCACGATTTCAAGATGCCGCCGTGAGTTTCGGCTGTTAATCAGTTGATTGACAATAGCACCGAGCACTGCCTGATTCTTCTGCTGATGCGGCTTAATCAGCTTATCGAGCTGGGCTTTTTGGTGAGCCAAACTCTGTACGTCACCGCTCTCAGGATTGCGCCGCGTCTGCAATTCAATACGCGAATTAAGATTGGCAGACTCAACGTACTGCTTATCAATCTCTTCTTGATAAAAAACACCGATGCGCTCGATCAGCTCGCGAGTCAACTTTTCAATTTGCGTCAAACGCTGGGTAACAGTGACCAACTGGCGAGCACCGTTAGCCTCGTGTATCTTTTTGGGTGTTATCAAATTTTTACCTATGCTGATGATCGAAAAACTTCACCAAGTATAGGCAAAAATTCTTTATGCGTCCTGAAAATCAGGTAAAACAGCGCCCTTTAGTGCACAGCTTTTACTGCAGTTTTTTCGCAACCACTGTGTTAATTAAATAACCTATCGCCGCTATGATGACAGCTCCAACGAGGACTGGCGTAATCAGAAACTCCCAGCCAGGATTCAACAGCATAATCAGCACAGGGTTCGCACCTGCCGGTGGGTGTACCGTCTTGGTAAGCATCATCAGCGTAATCGCCAGCCCCGTGGCCAGCGCCAGCGACCAGGGGTAAACCCCGACAAATTTGACAAAAACGAGCCCGACTGCCGCTGCTAATAGGTGTCCAAAAATCACATTGCGCGGCTGCGCTAAGAGACTTTGTGGCAACGCGAATACGAGCACAGTCGTCGCACCAAAGGGCGCCATAAGCCATAAGCTACCCGGTATCAGTTGATCTAGATACGCCAATGTTCCAATGGCGAGCGCTGCACTGAGACCTGCAAAAAGTGGAAAGAGAGTTTGATACATCTGATTACCTGCCAGTTGTTTAAATGGTAGACCGAGTTGTCTATTGGCAATAGTAGACAACTCGGTCTACCCATGTCAAGATGCCTTTCCAAGCTCAATGAATGTGAAGACAATGTCAGATAAACGGACCGATATTGTGCGAAGCGCACTAACACTATTTATCGGTAAAGGCATCCACGCTGTTGGAATCAACGAAGTAATCTCTGAAGCTAGCGTGGCAAAAAAAACGCTATACCACCACTTCGCCTCTAAAGATGAGGTTGTGCTAGCGGCACTTGAATACCGTGATCAGCGCTTTATGCATTGGCTCGATGCGCATATGCAACAGGCGACTGCACAACTGTCTCTCTGTGCAATTTTTACCGCCTTGGATGAGTGGTTTAACAATAACGCCCTGCTTTTAGGCCCTTTTAGAGGCTGTTTTTTTATCAACGCCAGTGTCGAATTTAAAGATGTAAATCACCCTATCAACATCAGTTGTGCAGCACACAAAAATAGAGTTTTCGAACGAGTGTTACAGGAGACGCAAGTACTGTGTCACACAAACGATCAGGCGATAGAATTGGCGAGGACGCTTTGTCTGCTCAAGGAAGGGGCGATTACCACAGCTTTAGTGCAGGGCAACCCAGCTGCGGCAAAGGAGATAATGCCAGTAGCTGTAGAGTTAATAAAAAGGGCAGCTAAATAGCTGCCCAGCGCTGTAAGACAAAACTATACTAGTCTTGGCGCTCAGTCGTTTCTAACAGATGGTAACCAAACTGTGTTTTGACAGGCCCGTGAACAACATTCAATTCTTCACCAAAGACGACCTTGTCAAACTCGGGAACCATCTGCCCCTTGCTGAAAGTACCCAAATCACCACCGCTACGGCCTGATGGGCAAGAAGAGTGCTCTTTCGCCATGTCTGCAAAGCTTGCGCCGGCTGCAATTTGTTCTTTGATTTCTAGGCATTGTTCTTCAGTGGCAACCAATAGGTGGCGCGCGCTTGCTGTAGGCATAGTATTAACCTCTTACATTGATTTAAAAAAAGGGGGGCAATAATAGCTAGATCACCGCCAAATAGCCACAATTTAGGTGATCAGTACAAGAGATTAATCACGCTGATCAACACCGCTAAAAAGAGTAGCGTCATCACACCACCAGCGCGTATAAAGTCTACGACTTTATACCCTCCAGGCCCCATGATTAATGCATTTACCTGGTGCGTGGGTATCAGGAAAGCATTTGATGTCGCCAGTGCTACAATCAACGCAAAGAGTGCAGGATCGGCCCCGGCACCAATGGCAATGTTGATCGCCAAGGGCACAAGTAACACTGTCGCGCCAACGTTAGACATCACCAGAGAAAACAGTGTTGCCAGTACAGCAACGGCCAATTGCAATCCCCAAATAGGCACCCCATCGAGCAGTGTCAAAGTATTATTGGCAATCCAAGATGCTGTACCACTGGTTTCCACGGCCATGCCCAGCGGGATCAAACTGGCAAGTAGAAATACTGTCTTCCAACTGACCGATTTATAAGCCTCATCAATATTGATAACGCCGCTGACAACCATACCTAAGGCCCCCGTCAATAGCGCTATGGATAGTCTGACGTCGGTGAAGAGCACCATGCCAATCGCGATAGAGAAAAACAGCAGCGCCCAGCCAACTTTGTTTTGACGCACCTCTTCTATTGGATAATCTTTGTTGACGATCACGAAGTTACGGTTGCCTTCAAGGCGCGACAGCGACTCCCAGGTCGTATGACAAATCATAGTGTCGCCAGCACTGAACTCCAAAGAGCGAATGTTTTCACCTGCTCCGAGTGTCTCACCGTTGCGGTGCAAACCCATGATCGACATGCCAGTAGAGTTTCTCAGGCGAACATCAATGGCAGTCCGGCCGATCAGCTTTGACCCAGGTGGGACGACGATTTCAGCAATGCCGGCCTTCTGTGCTGAGAGCGCTTCGGAAAACGAGTCCATATCCGGCCTCAAGGTCAGCCCGTAGCTATTACAAAATTGTCCGAGCTGTACCGGTGTTCCCATCAAACCTAACACTGTGTTGGCCTCAACACCCACATTGCGATCGAGCCCACCGGGCCCGATGCGTAAACTACCGTTAGTAAATTGAGCGGCAATCACGCGCACTCCATTTGCTGACTCAAAATCTTCCAGTGTCTCGCCAATCAAGTTACTCTGCGCCGGTACTAATACCTCGATAACCCCATAGTCAAGGCCGTACATATCCTTGAGATATTGCATTGGATTAGACGAATTTTCACTTTGTGTCTCTTCCTCTTGCGCGGGAAGAATATAGCGACCAGCAATCACGAAGTAGATAATACCTACCGAGATCAAACAGATACCGACAGGGGTAACCGAAAACAACCCCCACAGCTCCATCTGCTGTGACTCTGGCAAGCTCTGATTCGAAGCTAAAATCAAATCATTGAGTAAGATCAGAGGGCTCGACCCTATCATCGTCATGGTGCCGCCCAAGATGGCACAGAAACCCATGGGCATTAACAAGCGACTCATCGGGAGGTTTGCCCGCGCACTGATTCGGCTGACCACAGGAATAAACAATGCAGCCGCACCGACGTTCTGCATAAAGCTGGAAATAACGGCTACTGTGCCAGAAATAATCGGAATCACGCGCTTTTCGCTGCTGCCACCAACCCGCAGAATAGTCTGTGCAACACTGCCCATTAAGCCTGTTTTATCTAGCCCTGCCCCTATGATCATCACCGCGATAATGGAGATTACAGCGTTACTTGAAAAGCCTACAAATAATTGTTCGGGATTAACCAACCCCGCCTGCAACCCCAAATAAGGCGCCAAAATTGAGCTCAACCCCAGCGCTACCATAACGGCAATGGCTGCGATATCAATGCGCACCACCTCAAAAGCAAACAGGTAAACGGTCATTAACAACACGGCAACAACCCATGCTATTTCAGTGCTGGGGACAACAAAACTGATCGAAATCGCCAGTGCTAAAAAGACGGTACCGCTCAGGGTTTTTTTCAAATCCAGTGGGAATTTCTGCTCAAGGGGCGCTTCACGCTGCTCATCGTCAAGGGGAAGATCAGAGCTCATCGAAGCTTTCGATTCTGACATTTTTGTTTAACCTTAATAGCTTACTCGCTGTTATTACTGTGAATATGCATTCTAAGGAGTTTACAGCATTGTGCAAAACGAAATAAACTGCATCTGACGTACAATTTTTTTGAACATGAATCACAGCTAAAACCTCAAGGCTCACATGGACACACTACTGCTGCGCACATTTCTAGAAGTCACCCGGACACGCCACTTTGGCAAAGCCGCAAAAAACCTCCACGTCGCAGCCTCCACGGTCAGTACACGCATCAAACAACTCGAGCAAAGCGTTAAACACTCGCTGCTCGAACGCAATCATCAAAAAGTGAATGTGACGCCAGCCGGTGAGCGATTGGTCAAACATGCTCGGTTGATATTAGGCGCATGGGAACGCGCGCACGAGGATATGGCACTCAGTGACGTCTATCAAAAGCGCCTCGTCATTGCCGGTGTATCAAGCTTGTGGGACATTTTTTTACAGGATTGGCTCAATTTGGTCTATCGCGATAACTCCAACTTTAGCTTGCGTGCCGAGGAGAGTACGCCACTGCGTGTGGTCGAAAAGCTCGACCGCGGCTTACTCGATGTTGGTTTTCTCTACGAGCAGCCTAAGCTGGCGGACATGGATGTTGTCGAGGTGCAAGATATCAATTTGGTATTGGTCTCAGATAAACCAGATGCCCAGTGGAGCGAAGCCCTGAAGCAGGGCTATATTCAAGTGGAGTGGGGTCGCACCTTCACCCTCCTCCACGAGGCCCTTCTGCCAGAGCAGCCCATTGCAGCGGTGCGTGTTAACAGTGGTAAAATCGCGCTCAACCTACTCTTGAACGTCGGTGGCGCAGCTTACTTACCCAAAAAGATGGCCGCCGAAGCACTACAACAAAAGCAGCTATTTAGAGTTGAAGATGCACCGGTCATTCCGTTGAAAGCCTTTGCTGTGTACTCGCTGTACAGCGAAAACCTGAACTTAATCCGCCAGCTCCTCAAGGTGATTCCAAACGACTGATAACTAGCGCTACTGGGCAAACAAACGCTGCGCCCAAAGTGTTAACCCACTGGCAACACTGCCAAAGTGATCACTTTCTATCAGCGGAATATCCCCTAGATGGGTCTGGATGCGCTGGCGTATAAGCGGCGACTTTGCAGAGCCCCCTGTCAGATAAATTTGATCTGGGCGCACACCGGATTGCTCTATCACTTCATCAATTAGTTTGAGGACTTTTTCAATCGGCCTGCGCATCGCATACTCAAATTGCTCTCGCTGTACCGTACAG
>JBMZCU010000131.1:0-8525 GCA_049613705.1 Pseudomonadales bacterium
ACCACAGCTCCGGCAAGATGGGCTACGCCATCGCAGAGGCGGCGGCGAGTGCTGGCGCCGAGGTCACTTTGATCAGCGGCCCGGTGAATCTCGAGCCCCCGCAGGGCGTGTCGCGGATCGATATCAACAGCACTGAAGAAATGCTACAGGCAGCCCTGGAGCATATTGAGCAGTGCGATATTTTCATCGGCTGCGCCGCGGTGGCAGATTTTAGGCCCGCCCAGGTCAGCGAGCAGAAGATGAAAAAGGGCAGCAGCGATGACATGCAGCTGCACCTGACTAAGAACCCGGACATCATCGCCACTGTCGCAGCCCACCCCAAACGCCCTTTTACCGTGGGCTTCGCCGCGGAGACGCAAGATGTCGTCAACTACGCCAAAGACAAACTGGCGCGCAAGAATCTAGATTTAATCGCCGCCAACGATGTCTCGCGTGCCGACATCGGCTTTAACAGCGACAGCAATGCGCTGACCCTGATCAGCCACACAGGTGTCACTGAGCTTGCCAAGAGCGGTAAAGCGCAGCAGGCGCGTACACTGATCGAACACATCAGCGCACTTTTTGACTCACAACAGGCAACAGATGAATAAACTACAAGTAAAAATTTTAGACCCGCGCATCGGCGCTGAAATCCCTCTACCCAGCTACGCCACTGATGGCTCTGCCGGGATGGACTTACGCGCCTGCCTAGATGCGGATATTACCGTCAATCCCGGCGAGACGGTGCTAATTCCCACAGGCCTTGCGATCTACATCGCAGACCCTAGTCTGTGCGCCATGATACTGCCTCGCTCCGGGCTAGGTCACAAGCACGGCATCGTCCTGGGCAACTTGGTCGGCCTGATCGATTCAGATTATCAGGGCCAGCTCTTTGTCTCCTGCTGGAACCGCGGCGACACAGCCTTCACGATGCAAGTTGGCGAGCGTATGGCACAGCTGGTACTTGTCCCTGTGGTACAGGCCGAATTTGAAATGGTTGATGAATTTCACGCCACCGAGCGCGCCGAGGGCGGCTTTGGTTCCTCAGGCCGTCAATAACTGCTAAATGGATTTAACTATGCACACGCTCGATCAACTCGATCACGACATCTTTCGCGCCTACGACATTCGCGGCATCGTCGGCTCTGCACTGACTGACGCCACTGTCTATCATTTGGGCCGCGCTTTCGCCACGCTCGCAGCTCAGCAAAACATCGACAGCGTCTGCGTCGCCGCAGATGGCCGCCTCTCTAGCCCCGCACTCAAAGACTTGCTGAGCCAAGGCCTCGTTGACGGCGGCGTCAATGTCACCGACATCGGCTTTGTCGCCACCCCAGTGCTGTACTTCGCAGCGCACCACAGTGCGAGCCAAACCGGCATCATGATCACCGGCAGCCACAACCCACGCGATTACAACGGTTTTAAGATGATGCTCGGTGGCAACACTTTAGCCGGGGAAGAGATTCAAGAGATCAAACAGCTGATGCTGCAGCAGGACTATGTGCAGGGCTCGGGCAGCATTGAACAGCGCGATATGCGCCCACAGTATCGCCAGACTATCTTAGACGACATCAAACTGGCGCGCCCGCTCAAGGCGATAGTCGACTGCGGCAACGGTATCCCAGGCGATATCAACCCTGAGATCATCGAAGCGCTGGGCTGTGAGGTCACCCCGCTGTTCTGCGAGGTCGACGGCAACTTTCCCAATCATCACCCAGACCCCGGCAAGCCCGAGAACTTAATCGACTGCATCGCCGCAGTGAAAGCGCAAGGTGCCGATATCGGCCTAGCCTTTGACGGCGACGGCGATCGGGTCGGCGTGGTCACCCCGAGCGGTAAAATGATTTACGCCGATCGCCTGATGATGCTCTTTGCCGAAGACGTACTGGCGCGCAATGCGGGCGCCGAGATCATCTACGACGTCAAGTGCTCGCGCCTGCTCAACCGTGTGATTGAAAAGGCTGGCGGGCAAGGCACGATGTGGAAAACTGGCCACTCGCTCATCAAGCGCAAAATGCGCCAGAGCGGCGCCCTACTCGCCGGAGAGATGAGCGGCCACGTGTTCTTCAAAGAGCGCTGGTTCGGCTTCGATGACGGCCTCTACGCCGCGGCCCGCCTGCTTGAAATACTGAGTCAGAGCGAGCTGGATCTCGATCAGATTTTCGACGCCTACCCCGAGGATGTCAGCACCCCAGAGATCAACATTGCGGTGCGCGATGACAACAAGTTCGACATTATCGAGCGCATACAACAAGGCGACTTTGGCGATGGCAACATCAGCACTATCGACGGCCTGCGCGTCGATTACAGCGACGGCTGGGGACTGATTCGCGCCTCCAATACGACACCAGTGCTGGTGCTGCGTTTTGAAGCGACCAGCGAGGCGGCACTGGCGCGTATCATTGCCCAGTTCCAAGCCCAACTCAGCGCCGTCGAACCAGACCTGGTGATCAACCCAGCGGGCTAAACAACACTAAGGTGCTGGACTATCCGCACCTTTGAGCGCATCGCCCAAATCGGTGCGCCGTTAGAAACTACATACTAAGGAATTTTGCGATGCCATTAACCCGCAAACAAGCCATCAACACCGCTGAAGTACTGAGCATGGCGGTGCCCTATATTCAGCAGTACATCGGTAAGACATTTGTCATCAAATACGGCGGCAACGCCATGACTGACGAAAAGCTCAAGAACAGTTTCGCCCGCGATATCGTGATGATGAAGCTGATCGGCCTCAACCCTATCGTCGTTCACGGCGGCGGGCCACAAATTGGCAACCTGCTCGATCAACTACAGATTGAATCGCGTTTCATCAACGGCATGCGCGTCACCGACTCCAAAACCATGGATGTGGTCGAAATGGTGCTCGGCGGCATGGTCAACAAAGAGATCGTCGGCTTGATCAACCGCAACGGCGGCAAGGCCATTGGCATGACAGGTAAAGACGGCAACTTGCTGCAAGCCAAACAGCTCAAGGTGAAGCATAAAACACCTGAGATGACCTCGACCGAGATCATCGATGTGGGCCACGTTGGCGAGGTGACTAAAGTCGATACCAACTTGCTCAACATGTTGTGTGATTCAGACTACATTCCGGTCATCGCGCCGATCGGCGTTGATAAAGAAGGCAATTCTTACAACATCAACGCCGACCTTGTCGCCGGTAAAGTCGCCGAAGTACTGCAAGCTGAGAAACTCATCCTGCTAACCAATATCGCAGGTCTAATGGACAAAGAAGGTAAGGTATTGACGGGCCTGAGCACAGAGCAGGTCGACGCTTTGATCGAAGACGGTACGATTCACGGCGGTATGCTACCCAAGATCGGCTGCGCACTGGATGCTGTCAACGCCGGGGTTAAGCGCGCGCACATCATCGATGGACGCGTAGAGCACTCCTGCCTGCTGGAAATTTTCACCGACGAAGGTGTTGGCACCTTGATCACCAACGCAGAGATGGAAGCCTTATGAGCGAACAAAAAACATCCCGCCGCGAACAAATCCTGCAGTGCCTGGTACTCATGCTTCAGAACAACCCGGGCTCACGCATCACAACCGCAGCCCTGGCTAAGAGCGTCGGTGTATCCGAGGCCGCACTGTACCGCCACTTCCCGAGTAAGGCGAAGATGTTCGACGGCCTGATCGATTTTATCGAGGAGACTATCTTCTCGCGCATCAACATGATCACTAAATCCGATGCGCCGAGCGCACGCCAGTGTGAGCAAGTATTGATTCTGGTGCTGACCTTTGTTGAGCGCAACCCGGGGATGGCGCGCATCCTCACCGGAGATGCACTATCGGGTGAAACCGATCGCCTGCGCCAGAGCATCAACCAGTTCTTCGAGCGCCTGGAAACCCAGCTCAAGCAAGTGCTGCGCGAAGCAGAAGTTAAAGAGGGATTGCGCACTCAGGCCAGCGCTGGGGTCAGCGCAAACTTGATGGTCGCTGTGATCGAAGGGCGTATCCGCCAGTTCGTGCGCAGTGAGTTCAAGAGACGCCCCACAGAGTCCTGGGCTGAGCAATGGCCGCGCCTAGCCGACGGGCTGTTTAGAGAGTAATGACATGCCAGAGTGAGACGCGCTCTCACTCTCTTTCAGGGCTTTATAGCTGTGCGACAAAGTCCTGTAAATCTGTCAAAAAGCTCTGTCGCGCTATCGTCAGCTGAGACTTTTCGCACCAAGGATAGGGGATCTCCGCCAGCCACTCATAGCACTGGTGGGCGTACTCCGGCGGAAAGACCGACATAGATTCGATCTCTATGACGAGGCGGCTAAACTTTTCTCTGCCATCCTCCTCCCCGGCAAAATACCAGCGATAGTAGCCGTAGCCCACCTTGAGTTCACCGCTGGCGATATCGTTCATACAGACAAACCAAGGGCAGCAATAGTGATCTTCCAACACCTGCAGTGCGTCTTCAATACAAAAGGTATAGACGTTCTCGAACTGGCGGTTGAAGTTGCGCACTAAGGTCGCCGTGATCGCCGCACGCCCCTCTACCTGCGAAGGGAAATCGATATTTTCTGTCTGGACCAACATCTCCAGCCGCGCGTCGCTTTTAAACACAGCGCCCATAAGGTGTGGCTTATTGTTATCTTTCGCCGCAATGTACTGCGCCACTTGTGTTTGAAACACACACTGCTTCATAACTCACTTTCCCTAAAGAGTAATCTAAGAATAAGTCTTAGCATAGCGAATTAAAGACCTGGGAGATAGAACCAATTACTCCCTAGTGGGCCTCATATTCTGATCATTAGTGGGCCTTCTTTACATCCAATTTGACGATTAAGCTGTCCTCACTGACTGACGAGGAGAGACGCAATGCCTATTAATTGTTACAACCAACCCATTGGCGAGCCAATCAATAACTGGCAGCCCTGTGATCTTCCCGACACAGGCCCACTGCAGGGAAACTACTGCCGTATTGAAAAGCTCAACCCCACCCAGCACAGCCGCGCACTCTACAAAGCACTGTGCGAAAACAGCGCCGAGAGTAACTGGACCTACCTGCCCTACGGTCCCTTCGAGGGCGAAACGCAATTCAACGACTGGCTATCAACGCAAGTCCAGAGTACAGACCCACTCTTCTATACCATCATCGATCTAGAGAGTGATTGCGCGATCGGTATGGCCAGCTACCTGCGCATAGAGCCGGCTATCGGAGTGATCGAAGTTGGGCACATTCACTTTAGCCACGCACTGCAGCGCACACCTCACGCCACCGAGGCGATGTACTTGATGATGAAGCGGGTGTTCGATACCGGCTATCGCCGCTATGAGTGGAAGTGCGATGCGCTCAACGCTCCTTCCAAGCGCGCCGCCGAGCGCCTGGGCTTTAGCTACGAGGGCTGTTTTAAGCAAGCCACTATGTATAAGGGGCGCAACCGAGACACCGCCTGGTACGCCATTACCGATGAAGCGTGGCAGCCACAGAGCCAAGCCTTCGAGCGCTGGCTGGCAGCGGATAACTTCGATGCACAAGGCAAACAGAGAACGAGCCTGGCTGCACTAAAAGATTAAGTGCTTAGCTAGGGCGTTTGTCGACGTATTTACCGGAACTAAAGCTAAAAAAGGGAGATAGAGATGCTCATTATCGTCTTGCTGAAAGACCTTTGCTGGGGTGGGGAAGATGAAATCAAAGACCAAAGTCTTCTCTGTAAATAGCGAAGGGGCTAATAGCCTATAAAAAGGCTACTCTGAATCATGAAGTTAAACACATTTGATAGCATCACTTTATATAAGTCTTCTATTAACCCGGCACCTATATAGGTGACGGATGTGGTACAGGATGTACCACCATTGGCCAAAGGCCAATGCGAGCCTGTTAAAATCAAGGTTTTTCGCACAAAAACGCCAGATTTAAATGGGCGACGATGAAATAGTTAGGGAAACTATTTCATCGCCAGGTTAGTAGGAAACCTACCACGTCCCGTAGTCGCCAATTACGTAGGAATAGCAAGCAAAGGAGTTGGCCCCTTAGCTATTTACCCTTCGGGGCACACTGGATGATCCATGCTCTTTGTTAGCTCTCTTCGCCGGGCAACCAGCCCGCCTGTGAGAGCTGCCTCTAGCATGAAGCATCCTGCGCGCCAGAGGCGCTTTGGGCTTACATTCATCTTCCTAGCCGCGGTTTACAACTGTGGTTAAACCGCGAGAAAGAGAGCCCCTCACATGCACGTGAAGGGCAAGGCAGTCGTGACAAATCCGCCGATTCAGAGCTTGAACGCTAGTGTCTGCTGCTGCAGGCGCTGAGAGAGCACGTCGAGTTGCTCGCTGGTATCGACCATTTCGACCATACCCTTAGCGCTGCACTGGGCAGAGTCGCTGATCTCCACCAGCGAGATATTGATCTCCTGAGCCGTTGCCGCCTGTTGCGTCGCCGCCGTCGCAATTTGGCTGGCATTCGCCGCAATCTGCTGAATTTCGGTGTAGGAATCAACAATCGCCTTTGAAGTCTGTTCGACTATCTGCGAAGCCACCGTGGCCTTTTCGCTGTTGCGCTCCATCGCCGCCACAGCACTTTGCGTACCTTGCTGCAACAAGTCGATCATGTTGTTGATATCCAAGGTAGCGGTCTGGGTTTTTTGTGCCAATTGGCGCACCTCATCCGCGACGACGGCAAAGCCGCGTCCTGAGTCCCCGGCACGCGCAGCCTCGATAGCGGCGTTAAGCGCCAGCAAGTTCGTCTGATCGGCAATCCCTTTAATCACTTCTGTGATCGAGCCTATGGTCAGCGAGTTGCTCTCAACCTTTTCGATGATTTGGGTCGAGGCGTGAATGTCCTCCATCAGCACTTGGATATGCTCGCGGCTGTGGTTTACCTGCTGACTGGAGTGGCTGGACAGGCTCTCCACTTCATGGGTTGACAGCGCAACAGTGCTAGCACTGGCAGCGACTTCTTGAATGGTTGCGGACATCTCTACCATCGCACTGGATACGCTCTCCAAGTTACGCATCTGGCTGTCTGCTTGATGCTTGGCGCGGCTGACAACCTCATGGCTGCGCGAGGCCATATCGGTTAGCTCACCCGATGCGCCGCTAATGCTACCCAGTACCTTGCGCAGCTTAGCTGTCATCGCCTGCATCGCTCCGTAGATACCGCTGGCACTGCGATGCGCACTGAAGTCCATATTCAAATGGCCCTGTGCGATGCGATCAGCTATATCATGCATTTGCGCTGGCTCTCCACCAAGCGGTGTCGTGATCGCTCGGACAATGGCAAAAGCCAGTGCGATGACCACCACACAGGCGGCGACAAACACACAGAAGATACTCCATTTAATTTGATGTATAGGCGCTAGAATTTCAGCCTCATCCACTTCAACAATCAGCGCCCAATTGATGCCTGCTATTTCGACGGGCGTATACGCCGATAGCACAGGATTGGCGTTGTAATCCAAAATCACCTCAACTTGAGAGTCACCATTTAAAGCGCGTTGTGAAGCGCGTGTATCTACGCCATTACTGGCGATGGTGCCAGCAAAGCTGGCCGCTATTGAATGCCCTTCAGGGTCTAGATAAGAGTCCGAACGCATGCGTTTGTCGCTACCCACTAGGTAACTCTCTCCGGTTTTTCCCATACCATCGCGCTGCTGCATAATGGCATTAACCTTGTCGATCGATAGCTGCAGCGCCACAACCACTGCCGCCCCACTTGCCAGAACTTGACGCTGAGCGATGAAGGCCGCCGGTTCATTATTACTCGGCGCGTAGGGGCTAAAATCAATAATCTGATACTGCTCTCCTGCCTGGCGGAACAAAGTACCTAGATTGGAATCGCGATAGGGGCCCGTTTTCAAGTTTGTGCGGTAGTCTGCCTCCTTCGCAGCAGTGTAGAAAATATCCCCCGCCTCGTTGATTAAGAAGAGGTCGTAGTAGCCGTATGTGGCGACAAATTTCTGCCACAGTGCTTCGTTCTCGAGCGCACTGCGGCTCATATCACTGCCTTCTAGACGCGCTGCAACGAGATCCGTCAGAATCGATAGATCTCCTGCGCGCTCGGCAAAGTAAGCTTGCACCTGCGTTTTTTTAATTTCGCGAATCGCCGTGAGCTGCTGATCTGCTTGGGCAAACAGCGCTTTGTAGGCAAAGTGATAGCTCAACCCGCCCAGCACAAGTAAAGGTAAAAGTGCTATGAGCAGGTAGGAGAGATTGAGTTTCAACTTTAAGGTCATCGATATACCACTGCTTTCAAGAAGCCTGGACGCTGTGGCTGCCTCAGCAGACAGCTAAGTAGGGCGACATTTATCCAGACCTTGGTAAACTAACATTAACTCGCAGTTTAGCTACAACAGCACACTTACCTATTCGTGCAAACCAATTCCGAGAAACATAAGTAAATTAAATTCAAAACCGCCATTTGTTGACGGTTATTTTGAATATTAATCTACAATTAATACTAAGATCTTATATCTGCACGCAAAATCATAACTTTAGGTGTTACTGAGAAAAAATTAAGCATTTTTCTCAGTTTTATCGTTCAGCCAGCGTTTAATGCCAGTCCTCACCAAATACCCTATTGCGATAGCGCCAGGGGGCACTTCTGGACACTT
>JBMZCU010000132.1:0-8503 GCA_049613705.1 Pseudomonadales bacterium
GGCATAAATTTACGCCGGGTTAATAAGAACTGCAGGCGTAAAAAAGCCCCGCGTCTGCGAGGCTCTTGTCTAGTACTGCTTTTATATGGGCGCTTTAGGCGTGCTTGGCCTTCGCCTCTAAGCGGCGGCGGTGCAGTACGGGCTCAGTGTAGCCGCTAGGCTGTGCGCAGCCCTCGAACACCAGCTCACAGGCGGCGGCAAAAGCGACGCTGTCCGGGTTACCCGCCATCGGACGGTAATCAGGATCACTGGCGTTTTGCTTGTCGACCACCGCAGCCATACGCTCTAGGGTCTCCTGTACCTGCTCTTTGCTGCAGATGCCGTGGTGTAGCCAGTTGGCCAAGTGCTGCGCGGAGATACGCAGTGTCGCGCGGTCTTCCATCAGGCCAACATTGTTGATGTCAGGCACTTTAGAGCAGCCGATCCCGGCATCTACCCAGCGTACTACGTAACCCAACAGTCCCTGACAGTTGTTGTCCAGCTCCTGTTGAATTTCCTCACTGCTCCAACTCGGGTTCTTTTCCACGGGAATGGTTAGGATATCGTCTACATTAGCGCGCTCGCGCTGCTTGATCTGTGCTTGACGGGCGAACACATCAACTTTGTGGTAGTGCATCGCGTGCAGCGTCGCTGCTGTCGGCGAGGGAACCCAAGCGGTGTTGGCGCCGGAGAGCGGGTGGCCGATTTTGGCTTCCAGCATGTTAGCCATTTGATCGGGAATCGCCCACATACCTTTGCCGATTTGCGCGCGACCGCTTAAACCGCACAACAGGCCAGTGTCTACGTTCCAATCTTCGTACGAGGCAATCCACTGCTGCGCTTTCATGTCGTTCTTGCGGATCATAGGGCCCGCTTCCATCGAAGTGTGGATCTCGTCGCCGGTGCGATCGAGGAAACCTGTGTTGATAAAGACCACACGCTCTTTGGCGGCGCGAATGCACTCTTTGAGGTTGACCGTGGTGCGGCGCTCTTCATCCATGATGCCCATTTTTAAGGTGTAGCGCTCAAGGCCGAGGACGTCCTCGACACGGGCGAATAGCTCGTTGGCAAAGCTGACTTCTTTCGGGCCGTGCATTTTAGGCTTAACGATGTACATTGAACCTGTGGTGCTGTTGGTGTGCTTACCCAACCCCTTGAGATCGTGGACAGAGATCAGCGAGGTGAAAATTGCATCCATAATGCCTTCGGGCACTTCACTGCCATCGGCGGTGAGGATAGCCGGGTTGGTCATCAGGTGGCCGACGTTGCGTACAAACAGCAAACTGCGGCCCTTGCGTGTGAGGGTGTCGCCGTTGAGACCTGTGTAGCTGCGATCGCCATTCATACGGCGGGTGAAAGTCTTGCCGCCCTTAGTGATCTGCTCTTCTAGATCGCCCTTCATTAAGCCGAGCCAGTTGCGGTAGACCACGACTTTATCTGCGCCGTCAACGGCGGCGACGGAGTCTTCACAGTCCATGATGGTCGATAATGCCGACTCCATCAGGATGTCTTTGATTGAGGCGGGGTCGTCTTTGCCGATCATGTGCGCGGCGTCGATCTGAATTTCAAAGTGCATGCCGTTGTTGACGCACAAGATAGCCTCTGGCGCGGCGGCATCACCGTTGTAGCCAACCAGCTGTGCAGGATTCGCCAGTGTGCTGGTGTTGCCGTTGGCGAGGGTTACTTGCAGCGCACCGTCGGCGATTGCGTAGCCAGTCGCATCGCTGTGGCTACCTTGTGCCAGAGCGAGGGATTGATCGAGGAAATCTCTAGCGAATGCGATTGTCTTGGCGCCGCGAAGCGGATTGTAGCTGCTGCCAGGCGCTGCGCCGTCGGCATCATCGATGGCATCAGTGCCGTAGAGTGCGTCGTACAAACTGCCCCAGCGCGCGTTGGCTGCGTTGAGTGCGAAGCGCGCGTTCATGACAGGTACCACTAGTTGTGGCCCGGCCATAGTCGCCATTTCGGGATCGACATTGCGCGAGCTGATCGCGAAGTCATCACCCTCGGGCAGAAGGTAACCGATTTCCTGAAGGAAGGCCTTGTAGTCGGCGAAGGCATAGTCCGGATTGGCTTTGTGCCAGCTATCAATCTGCTGCTGCAGAGCATCGCGCTCTGCTAGTAGGGCGGCGTTTTGCGGCATCAAGTCTTGTATGAGCTTTTCAACTTGTGGCCAGAAAGTGGCGCTATCTACGCCAGTGCCGGGAATGGCTTCGCTGTTGATGAAGTTGTATAAATCGGCGGAAACTTGTAATCCACCTGTGGTGACTCTCTGGCTCATATCCGTTCTCGATGTGGTTAATTTGGCCTCATAATAGCAAAAATGAAAATATATTCCATTTTAAAAATTATTGGCTCTACATCCCCGTCTTACGTGGCCTAGCACGAAAGGTAGAATTGCACAGCTAGCCGCTTTAAGTGTGAAAGGCGACACGGGATAGCGCCTGGCGAGGCAGTACACTGCTGTCTCGCCAAGCTTGTGAGTTTAATCTCAAACGGCAGGTGTAGAGTTTGCGCCACTAGCGCCTGGGAAAGCACCTCCAAAGTGCACATCTAATTGAGGCAGAGCTACCGTGACACCGTGCTCGCGGAACAGCTGATCGATGTGTTGGTTGATCTCGTGAATTGCGAGGTTGCGGTCGGCTAAATTGTCGACCCAAAAGCGCAGTTCAAAGTGCAGCGCGCTGTCGCCTAAGTTGAGGAAAAAGACCTCAGGTATTGGCTCCTGCAGTATACGCTGGTTGGCGATAGCTGCCTGGCGCACTAGATGTTGTACCAGCTTAGTGTCTGAGCCGTGGGAGACGCCCAGATTGATCACCACACGGGTGATGGCGTCGCTCAGTGACCAGTTGATCAGTTGATCGGTGACAAAGGTCTTATTGGGGATGATGACTTCCTTCTGATCCCAGTCGGCGATGGTCGTCGCGCGAATTTTTATTTTAGTGACTTTGCCGGTGACACCACCGATCGTCACGGTATCGCCGATGCGCACCGGCTTTTCGAAGAGAATGATGATACCCGAGACGAAGTTGGCGACAATCTCCTGCAGGCCAAAGCCCAGACCGACACCGAGTGCGGCAATTAGCCACTGTAACTCGGACCACTCGACCCCAATTTGGCTGGTGCCGGCAATAATGCTGACAATGATCAGGAGGTAACGGGTGATAGTGGTGATTGCGTACGACGTACCCGGGGACAGGTCTAGGTGCTTGAGGACGAGCAACTCTAAAAGGCCGGGGAGGTTGTAAGCGGCCAGAATACTCAGCCCGATAACAAAGAGGCTGGTGATGACGCTCAGCAAGGTAATACTCTGAGAGATCACGCCGCTAGCGGTGGTGACGTCACTGCGCCAGAGCACGATATTATCGAGCACATCGAGCGAGGGCAGCACATTTTTTAACAGCAGCCAGAGCGAGACGAGCATGAGGCTAAAGCAGGCGGCTTTGAGCAGCACTTTGGCTTGGTCGGAAATGGACTGCAGGTCGAGGTAGTTTTCCTTGAGTGGAGGCACTTCTTCGCTTTTTTCGCGGGCCGTTAGAATGGCGTTGCGCCGCGAGCGCGCACGGGTGAAGGCGAGCCTGCGCTCTGCTATCAGCAGCCAGCGCAGGCACAGGCGATAGAGAGTGAAGACCGCAAACAAGATCAAGGTCACCGCCAATAGAGTGGCCATGATCATGGAGCCGGTGTAGAGATAGCCCATGAGCGCCGCCACAATCAGTCCTAAGTGGACAGTGACAAGTAAGGTGAGCCAGAGCCTGGCTTTTTGCCACAAGTGGTTAGTGTCTGTGGTGCGATTGATCTGCGGGGCAACTTGCCACAGTGCGGCCCAGAATAAAAGAGCGGTGCTGGCCAGCGTCATGAAGATCAGGCGGCCCAGACCTTGGTGTAGCTGCAGTGAAGGGACTTCTTCGAAGTAGATCAATAGCATGACCATGGGCATGGCAATGACAAAAAGCAGGCGCAGCAGTTTTTTCAGCTTGATGCACAGCTCTTCTGGGACATCGAGATGGCTGATGAGCAGCCCGTAGGGTCTGCGCAGCCAGATCATAAAGATTGTAAACAGCCAAACGCCTACGCCGAGAATTTCAAATAGCGGTTGCTGAGTATGTGGTAGTGAGAGCACTTTGATGGGAATGAAGACACATAATAGCCCTAGCGGCAGGCTGATTATTGGGGCCAGGAGTAACATGCGCAGGCTGCGGCTGAATTTGTCGCGCACGACGTTGCCGATCTGGCGCGACCACACTTTTTCATGGCGTTTTTGATAGCGCCAACACAGCAGGGAGAGTGCGCTGAAAAACAGTAGTACCAGCAGGGCGCGCAACCATTGGCTGTAGGGGCGAACCTCTACTTGCTGCACGGTGTTGTAAGCGCTGACCAGCAAATTTGCCGCGCCGTCGCGGATATGCAGTGGCCAAGCTGTCGAGACTTCCGGCACACTGGGCAGCCAGAGTAGGTACTCGGTCAAAAGGCGCTGACCCTGTTGCAGTTGTTGTTCGATTTGAGCTTCGATACTCAACGCTTTAGAGAGTTGGTCTAGCTCGCGACTGTAAGCGCTGTGCAGGCTGGCGACCAGCTCTGTGGCTGTATTTTTTAAGGTGTCGTACTGGGCTTGAGTGTCGTTATCCCAAGCATCGATCTGCGGCTGCGCTGTGGATAAATCGAGTTCGAGCTGGTTGAGGTCGATGTTGCGCAGCCGTATTTTCGCGATGTTCTCCTGGCTGGCGATTTCTGTGGTACCGCTGGCGAAGCGCTGGCTGAAGTTACGCAGCTCGATACCGAAGCTATTTTTACTCAGCTCTACCTGCTGCTGGATGATTTTGTAGCTCTGCTGGATGAGTGTCAGGCGCTGTTCGAGGATCCGGATCTGGCCGACGCGCTCGGCGCTGGCGGTGACGCTAGCGTGGAGCTGGTGGCGCAATTCGCGGTTGGTCTCTATCAACTGGCGCACTTGCGCAGGTTGATCGTCTGCAGCGTGTTGCGGTGCGTTTTCAAGTAGGGCGTCGGTTTCGCGCTGGCGCAGTTGTTGGATGAGGTCTTGATATTGGGTAACCTGCTCACTCAGCGCTTTTATCTGGCGGCTCAGCGCAGTTAACTGGAGCCTGTCGCGCTCGGCGCGCTGCGGAATAACCAGCAGTTCTAGCTCTATATCTTGGAGCGTTAAATTGTGGAGTTCGAAGCGGATATCGAACAGATTCTGCTGCGGCTGAGACAGGGGGAGGGCGCTCTTTTGCGGCGGGCGCCGGCTGAGGTCAGCTAATTCACTGCGCAGTGAAATTGGCTTTTGATCGTAGCTGCTGATTTGGTTCTCAGTGCGGTTGAAATCTTGTTGTAACTGTAGCAACTCGGCTTGAGTTTGAGTCAATTCGAGCTCAAGCTGAGCTTTGCTCTTTTTCTTTAGCGCGCGCTCATCGATAGAGGGCAGCGTGTTCTTTTGTGCCTGCTTGAGTGTTTTGATTTCCTCGGGCAGGCGCGAAAGCTCTTCTTTGAGTGCGCTGATGTTGGCGCTGGCTTTGGTGGCGCGCTGGTGGCTGTTAACTATCTGTTGATAGAGCTGGCGCAGTGGCGCGTTTTGCTTGTCGCTGGGGTCTAACTGCTCCAGTTGCTGCTGCGCGTTAATTAACTCGACATTAGGTTCGCCAGCAAGCGCGGTACAGCAGAGGGCGAGCAGGCAGAGCGCAAATGTGCGCAAGCGAGAGAGCATAGGTTTTCCCTGTAATTATACGTTGACGATTTACAAGCGCGCCGAGCGTGTTTTATAAGAGAGGCAAAGATAGCACTCATTTTTTTGCAAGGGAAACGGCTACTTAGTTGAATCGGCGCAGTCTTTAAACGACGGCGCTATCCACGGAGAGAATATGTTCACAGTTGAACAGCTACAGCGCAGCATTGAGGCTGAGCAAAATGTAAACTTAGCAGCGCCGATATGGCGTGAGTACCTCGAGCTCTATGGTTTGTCAGAAGTGGCAGATGCGTGCGACCCGCATTTTTTCACTGTGGCGGATCAAGATGCGACTAACTTAGTGCAACACTACCGCCAGCGCGGCACCTGTCTGGGTACGGTGATCGTGTGTCACGGCTACATGGATCACAGTGGCCTCTATCGTCACCTTGTGAGTTTCCTGTTGGCCCAGCAGTGGGATGTGCTTATCTACGATCAGCGCGGGCATGGGGGCTCCTCCGGTGAGCGCTATGCGATCGACAGTTTCTCTCAGTACGCCCAAGAGCTAGACAAGGTGCTGCAGCACTGTCGCAGCGCACTGCGCGGCGATTGGGTGCTACTTGGGCAGAGCACCGGAGGCGCCATCGTGATGGAGCATAGGTTTGCAGGTGCAGCTGACTACCCGATTGTTCAACGCATCCTCTTGGCGCCACTGGTGCGCAGTGCTGGATTTGGAAAAATAGCCTTATTGCACGCGCTTTTGGGCAAGCTGATTAGCAAAGTCAAACGTGCACCGAGTCGCAGCAGCCACGACCATAGATTTACAGATTTTATCAACCTGCACGATCCACTGCGTCACCGTTACGTCAAGATGTCATGGATCGCAGCTATGCTCAGCTGGCAGCGTACTTTTAAGCGCCACTTATACCCTACTGACAATCTTTTAGTGATCCAGGGCGATGATGATCAAACGGTGGATTGGCGCTATAACACAGCACAGATAAAAAAGGTGTTCCCCGCCGTGGAAATCCACCCGGTGCCAGGGGCTAAACACCATCTTGTCAACGAGGCACCGCACTGGCGCAATCAAGTGTTTGACCGTGTGGGCGGTGCTTTGGAGCGCTTACTCCGGCGAGGGAGTGCTGAGTGATAACTGCTTGAGGAACGTTGAAAACTCATCGGTTATTCGCTGAAAGTCTATATCGCTGTAACCGTTTGGCAGAATGATATTGTGTTGTTTGTGTGCCTCGCTCACCGAGGCCCAGCGCGCGGGAGTAGAGACGAGGTTTTCACCAAAAAAGGAGAAGGTCGCGATGTTGTTGGCCGCCGCCAAGTGCATCGGGCCAGTCGATGTGCTGACCAAGAGTGAAAAGTGGCTCAGCAAGGTTGTGAAATCGGCGATAGAGCTCGATGAATCGAAGATGATGGCCGGGAAATCGAGCTGCGCCTCGAGCTGTGCTTTCAATGCGGTGTCGTCGGGACCAAAGGTAAATACAACCGCGCTGTTGGGCTGTGCGGCGGCATGCTTGGCAAGTGCTAGGTAGTGGGCTAGGCTCAAATTACCTTCGGCGCTGCCACCGCTGCCCATGTGAAAACCGAGTAGTTTACGCTCACCTGCAAGACCGTGCGTTTGTCTGAAGTGCGCAATTAGCTGTTGGCTGTGCTCACTGGTAAAGCTGAGTAACGGCTGTTGATAGCGCAGGGTAAGTGTCGGGTCGAAGGCGTGAAGCAAATCTAAATTGTACTCAAATTCACGCTTTTCAACGCGGCTTCTGCGTTGAACGACGCGTCGATTAAAGAGTAATTGTGCCAACTTAGTGGCCGGTGCAATACGGGTTTTGATCCCGCTGCGAAAGAGTAGCCAGGCCAGTGAGGTGTTGATAAACGCAGAAATGCTGAGGTCTATGTCAGCCGCTTTAATCTGCGCCAGAGTGTGGTCGAGGTTGGCTTTGTCGTAGAGAATCACATCGTCGATAAAATCGATACGCTGCGCTAGCTCGAGGTTCACTTTGGATACCAGCGCTATCAGTTTGAGTTCAGGGCGCTGCTCCTTGAGCACTTTAAACATTGGCAGTGCAACTACGAAATCGCCAATTTTGTCGTGCCGGGTGATCAGAATGTTTGCCACTGCGCTTACCTGTGCCGCTGGAAGAGAGCGCAGAGTATAGCGTCAAAGCGCGCGACACAGAAGTATCGCGCGCGGGATTGCCGTGCTCTAGAAAAGGCGGCGGCTGCGGATAGTGCCCGTGACACTAGAGAGTTTCTCCAGCGCGCGTTCAGAGCAATCTGCATCGACGTCGATTACAACATAGCCCACATCTTCGTTGGTCTGCAGGTGCTGGCCCGAGATGTTGATGTTGTTTTCAGAGAGGATACTGTTGATCTGCATGAGTACGCCAGGCACATTCTCATGTACGTGCAAAAGACGGTGGACCTCTTCATCATCACTGTGATCGGGCAGTGATACCTCAGGGAAGTTGACCGAGGTAATAGAGGAGCCATTGTCACTGTACTTGGCCAGCTTTTCAGCGACTTCAGAGCCGATGCTCTCCTGGGCTTCCATCGTCGAACCGCCGATGTGTGGCGTCAGGATAACGTTGTCGAACTCGCGCAGTGGAGAGATAAACTCGTCGTTGTTTGTGCGTGGCTCTACCGGGAATACATCGATTGCCGCGCCGGCGATCTGCTTGTCGCGCAGTGCATCGCACAGGGCGTCAATATCGACAACCGTGCCGCGCGCAGCGTTGATGAAAATGCCACTGGGCTTCATCAGTGCAAACTGCGTCTTCGACATCATGTTCTTTGTCGAGGCCACTTCCGGTACGTGTAGCGTCACAATATCAGAGTTGCTCAATAACTCAG